>CADEGB010000364.1 GCA_902826755.1 uncultured Gemmatimonadota bacterium | reverse complement strand
ATCGCCGGCCGTCACCCGAGCAGGCGCCCACGCACGCCAAGGCCGCCTGCCTCTACCCGTTGGCCGGCATGGCCACCAGCGAGGCGCAGAGCCGTGGCTTCGATGGCGCGCTGATGTGCGACCCGATCGGCAACATCGCGGAGTTCGCGGCGCAGAACGTGATGATCGGCAAGGACGGGATCTGTCACACGCCGGTGCCGAACGGGACCTTCCTCAACGGGATCACCCGCCAGCGCGTCATCGGCCTGCTCCGCGACGCTGGCGTCGAAGTCGTGGAACGGACCATCCGGCCCGCCGAGATGCTCGAGGCGGATGAGATCTTCGCCACCGGCAACCACAGCAAGGTGCTCCCGTGCGTCCGGTACGAGTCGCGGACCTTGCCCGCGGGGCCGATCTTCCAGCGGGCGCGGGCGTTGTATTGGGAGTTTGCGCACAGCCAACGCCAGGCGGCCCCGGCCACGGCGCGGACGCGCTGAGCCATTCGGGCGGGACGCGCCCGCCTCGTCCGCGTCGATCGCGGGGTCAGGGACTGGCTGGCGGCACTCGGCGCACGAGCAACTGGTCGAATCCCGTGATCACACCAAGCTCGCGGGTGGCGTCGCCGGGCATCGCGACCAGGGCGGCCAACCGGCCATCGGAACCGATGGTGTGGTTCCACGCAAACGTCCGGATGAACGGACCCTCGGCCAGGAGTCGCGGGCGGCTCACCTCGAATCCGCCGGCGGTCGAGACGTCGACCTCGAAGAAGCGGCGCCCGTCGCGATAGATCAGGCGACGCCCCCCGGACGCCCAGACCGGCTGCTGGCCCCGCTGGACCACCGGGTGAATGGCCCCGGTCGGCGGAACCGGCGACACCGCCACCCCGCCGTCCGCACTCCCCCAGGCCAGCCAGCGACCATCGGGCGAATAACTCGCCGCGAAGCCCCGAGCCGGAATTTTGGTAGCGGTGGTATCGCCCCGGAGGGGGCGGATCGCGAGATCGCCAGTCCGCCAGTTCGAGAACACGAACTCGGTTCCGTTCGGCGCGATGGTGAGGTACGACGCACCAACCAGCGGCGGGAGCTCCTCCCACGACCGCTGGGCTGGATGATAAAGCCGGGTGCCGAGGAACACGTTGCGGACCGGATGGAAGAGCCCGACCAGCAGGGACGCGCCGTCCGGGGTCCAGGAGGCCGGATACGCACGGTAGTTGCCGTCCACCCGGATCCGCTCGGACACCCCGGTCACCAGGTCGACGATCAGGACCTCCCACCCACCCACCGGAAGCCGCACCTGAACTGCCAGCCGCCGTCCATCGGGCGACAGCCTCGGCTGGGTGTACTGCCCCCGCGGCAACGGCAAGGTATCGAGGCCGCCGCCGGGACGGACGAACGCAACGGTACCGTACAGCTGATTCTGGCCCGGGACGAACACCAGCGTTCCATCCGGCCCGATGACGAACTGCGCAAAGCCAAACCCCTCTTCGATCCGGACCCGGTCGACCACCGGCACCGCCTTGCCGGTGACCTGCCGACGCTCAGCATCGAATGGCAACGCCATCAGTTGGCCGTCGCCGACGGCATACACCAAGTGGCCGCTCGGGACGTACTTCGGACTAACGCCGAGCAGCAGATCGGACAGCTGGATCGAGTCGAGCGGAATGACGCCTCGTCCGGTGATGGCCAGAAAAGACGCGTCGCGGAGCGAGAGGAGCGCCAACTGACCAGACCCGAGGTGCCCCACGGCCCATTCGCCGCCGGGGAGGATGTGGGGATCCTCGAACTGGCTCTCCAACAGCACCGTCGAGTCGCGCCCGCCCGACGCGGCCACCCGACGCATCTGGAACCCATCCTGCTGAAACAGGATGATCTCGTCCTCGGTCGGCCAGGCCGCGCCGCTCGGCCGGTCGACGGTGGCCAGGGTGACCGGACTGCCGCCCGAGGCGAGCACCTTGCGGAGTTCGTTGCCGGTGAAATAGCCGATCCACCGCCCGTCCGGCGAGAAGAACGGGTGATAGGCCCCTTCGGTGCCCGGGAAGACCACCGCCGAGTCCCGATCGAGCGGCCGGATCCCGAGCATGGTGGCGCCGCCGCGGGCGGCCGCGTAGGCCAGCCGGTCGCCGGTGGGAGCCAGCGCCACGCCGAGCTGCCAGACGCCTAACGGCCCCGGGCCGGTGAGCGCCAGGGGCGTCTCGGCCGGGAGGACCAGGTTCCAGTAGCGGGGCTCGACCGGCGGGGGAGCGGGGCTGGCGGTCAGCGCGGCGCCGAGCACGCCGCCGACGGCCACCAGGGCAGCCGCGGCCCCCACCAGGAGCGCGCGCCGCGGCCCGCGGCTGGCCAGGCCCGAGGCCTGGAGGCGACGGGCGGTCCGCTCGGTGGGCCGGCGGAGCGCCTCCGCGAACTCACCCGCCGTCTGGAATCGATCGGCGGGAATCTTCTCGAGGGCCGTCTCGATCGCGGCGCCCAGGTGCGCGGGCACGCTGGGACGGCTCCGATGGAGCGGGGCCGGGTCCGTCGTGAGCACGGCCGACAGAATGGCCTGCGCGGTGGGACCCGTGAACGGCGGCGCGCCGCCCAGCATCTCGTAGGCGGCGCAGCCCAGGGCGTAGATGTCGGTCCGGCCGTCGACGTTGCTGTCGCCCGAGGCCTGTTCGGGGCTCATGTACTGCGGGGTCCCGAGCGAGAGCCCGGTTTCGGTCAGCCGCTGGCCGGCGGCATGAGAGACGGCGAGCGCGATCCCGAAGTCGGCCACCATCGCGTTGCCATCGTGGAGCAGGATGTTCTCGGGCTTGATGTCGCGATGGATCACGCCCCGGCGGTGGGCATAGTCGAGCGCCGCGGCGACCGAGGCGGTGATCGCCACGGCGTCTTCGATCGGCAGCTGACGCTCCCGCTCGAGACGGGCCCGGAGCGATTCGCCCGCCATGTACGGCATCACGTAGTAGAGCTGACCGTCGACGGCGCCGGAGTCGATCAGCCCGAGAATGTGCGGGTGATTGAGGTTGGCGGTGACCTCGATCTCCTTGAGGAACCGGTCGATTCCCACCAGGGCCGCGAGGTCGGGCCTGAGAACCTTGATCGCGACTTTGCGGTGGTGACGGAGGTCGTCCGCCAAATAGACGGTGGCCATCCCCCCGGCCCCGATCGGCCCGTCGAACCGGTACCGATCGGCCAGGCCCGCAACGAGTCGAGGGTCGGGAGGCGACGCCATGCTTACTCCGGTCGTGGCAACAGACGAGGGGATCCGAGAAACCGCGCCATGAAGATTTCCACAACCGGGCCGGCCCGCAAGTCGCTGCGGCTGGCAGCGAAACCCTACCGGCCGCGGCGGGGCCCGAGACGCGGAAGGAGGCTGATCAAACCGGCAATCACCAGCGCGCTCGCCAGCATCACCATGGCCGCCACCATGCTTTGGGTTAGGTCCCGAATCTTTCCGATCAGGTAAGGACTCGCGTACCCCGCCAGGTTACCGACCGAGTTAATCCACGCGATCCCGGCCGCGGCCCCCGCCCCGCTCAGGATGGCCGTCGGGAGCGACCAGAAGCTCGAGGCCGCCGAGAGGATGCCGGCCGTGGCCACGGTCAGCGCCGCGATCCCGGCCCAGCCACCCACCCCCGGCAACGCGCTGACCCCGAGCGCGATCCCGCCAATGAACGCCGGCCCCGCCGTATGCCAGCGCCGTTCACCGGTCCGATCGGCGCGGCGCCCGTTCCAGACCATCGCCACGGCCGCGGCCGCCCAGGGAATGACCGAGATGAGGCCAATCTGGAAGGGGTCGGTGGTGATCGTCTCCTTGATGATCTGCGGCAGCCAGAACGAGATCCCGTAGATGCCGAGGGCAATCCCGAAGTAGACCAGACAGAGGAGCCAGATCCGCGGATCGGCAAACGCGCCACCGATGGTCTGATTGGCACCAGTTTCCTCCTGCTTGGCCCGGTCGTCCTCCTCGAGCCGCGCCACCAGCAGGGCCCGTTCCGGTTCCGAGAGCCAGCGGGCCGTGGCCGGTCCATCATCGAGCAACGCCAGCACGACGAGGCCGAGGGCGGCGGAAGGAAGGCCTTCGAGGAGGAAGAGCCATTGCCAGCCGGCCAGGCCGGCCAGCCCGCCGAGATTCCCCATGATCCAGCCGGACACCGGTCCGCCGATGACGCCCGCCACGGCCACCGCCGTCATGAACGCCGCCGTCCGGCGGCCCCGTTCCGCCCGCGGAAACCAGTAGGTCAGGTAGAGAATGACGCCGGGAAAGAAGCCCGCCTCCGCGATGCCGAGCAGAAAGCGCATCAGGTAGAAGGCGGGCGCGCTCGCCACGAACATGGTGGCGGCGGAGAGGAGACCCCAGGAAATCATGATCCGGGCAATCCACCGGCGGGCACCGACCCGGGCCAGGATCACATTGCTCGGCACCTCGAACAGGAAGTAGCCGATGAAGAAGATCCCCGCGCCGAGGCCGTAGACCGTATCGCTGAAGCCGAGGTCGGCGGCCATGCCGAGCTTGGCAAAACCGATGTTGACCCGGTCGAGATAGGCGGCGATGTAGGCGACGAAAAGGAGCGGGATCAGGCGGCGGCTCACCTTGGTGTAGGTGGCGGCCTCGAAGGCGCTGGCAGGGTTGGTCACGTCACAATCTCGCCCTCGCAAGCCCACTCGGCCACCCCCGCGTTCCTCACCTCCGGCTCGCTGGGGCTATTGTTCGCGAGGAATCGTCAACCTCCGAACGGAGCCTGATGAAAGCGTTCTTCGCGGTCCTCGTAGCCCTCCATGGTCTCATCCACCTGATGGGGCCGGCCAAGGCGTTCGGCTGGGCCGAGCTGCCTCAGTTGACCCAACCCATTAGCCGACCGGTTG
>CADEGB010000363.1 GCA_902826755.1 uncultured Gemmatimonadota bacterium | reverse complement strand
CACGGTCACTGTCGGCCCGGTCGACCCCGTCGTCCGGCCGGCCAACCGCGTTGTCGCCACCGTCACCTCCGTTGATCGTCCATGGATGGCCGTTGTCCCCCCGATCGGCCGCGTTGATCGTCCATCGATGTGCGTTGACGCACCGTTCGCCGGCAACGTCGGCGACGTCAACCCCGCGGACAGGTGTCACCGGGAGAGGACACCTGTGCCCAGGTCCATTGCATCCACATTCGAATCCGCTGTCGCTTCCATCTCTCGCGTCGACGCAGCGATCCGCCTTGTGGCACAACGAGTAAGGCGGGTTGATCTCCCGACTGGCCTCGTTGTCCACCGCGCCAACCACGACGCCGGCGCGAACTTCGCATCCGACCCTCTCGTCGACGCGTCCGAACTGGGGTGACCGTCGATGGCATCCACCGCCGGACACGGCGCGGGGACCCCAGCCACCGCACCGGGGAGGTACGACAGGAGGAGGTTGGTATGTTGAGCAGCATCCGCCGGAAGTTCGACACCTGGACCGCGGTCAGGGAGTTCGCCGCGGCCCACCCCTTCACCGAGCCCGCCCACGCGGCCCTCGTGGCCCGCTTCGGCACCGTGCTCGACCTGGCCAAGGCGGCCGCGGTCGGGGAACAGCGCGGCCGGCTCGTCAGCCGCGCCGCCACGCGGCACCGGAAGGAGGTGAGACGCGAACTGGTCTCCGCGCTCCGCTACCTGAGCCGAGTGGGAGAGATGGCCGCCGCGGATGCGCCCAACCTGGCCAGCCGGTTCCCGGCCGCCTCGATCCGGCTCGCCAACGCCACCCTCCTGGCCCGCGCCACCACCGCGCTGACCCTGGCCGAGGAACAGCTCGAGGTGCTCGGCAAGCACGGCCTCGCCCCGAGCCAGGTCGACGAGTTCACCACCCTGGTAAGCCGGTTCGACGCGGCCACCCGGGAAGCGCTCGGCGGACGGTCGGAACACGTGGCGGCCCGCGGCGCGCTGACCCAGACCACCGACGAGCTGATGGATCTGCTCCGGCTCCTCGACACGCTCTACCAGAACCGGGGCAAGTCTGACCCGAAGCTCCTGGCGGCGTGGCTGAGCGCCAGGAACGTGGCGAACCCGGCGGCCATCGGGCCCGCCACGCCCCCGGTTGGCCCAACCGGCACCCAGCCCGACGAGGTGGCCAAGGCCGCCTGAACCCCCACGGGTACCCCACGTCGAAGGCCCGGCGAGACTTCTCGCCGGGCTCCCCAACCGCGACTCTGCGAGACACCTCGAGGTGCGCCCGGTCACCGCCGCGGGCGTTGCTTCTTCGAGACGGACTTGATCACCGTGCGGCCTCGACCGCTTGTTGGCAACGGGGTCTTGGCCGCTGCCATTGCCGCGCGAATCAAGGCCTCGACGGAGGGGAGGGCTAGCGTTGCCACACTGTCAAGGCGGATGAAGCGATTCTGGTTGCCGCTGCCGAGCAGGACCCCATCGGGATCCAGCAACGACGCGCCGTAGTAGAACGAGAGTGCCACCCCCTTCGGGGAGACGGCCAGCGAGACGAGACAGTCGGACGTGCGCTCCGACGCGGAGAAGCCGATCGCAAGGAACTGATAGTTGTCGTAGACCAATTCGATCGCCGTCGGAAGTCGCTTGCGCAGCGCCGCTCGAGCGGCCCGGGCCAGTTTGGCGACCGCGGGGTCGTACTTGGCCACGAAGCCGGCGAGCTGCTTGGCCGGGGACCCCGTCGCCGCGACGGGTGCGTCGCGCTTGGTACCGCTGGGTTTCATGCGCCGCTCCGCAGTGCCCGCAAGGCCGATGAGGACCGTACCCTTGATGCGATTCCCCTCCGTCGGGGTACGAAGGAGACGCCTGAAATGCCGCCTGTGGGCCGTCGTTCGAGTATAGCGAGCCCGGGCGGGGCGAGCCATCCGCCGGGCGGGGCGCCCGGATGAGGCGAAGCGCCGGGCACCGGCGCATATTGGAGGTATGAGCCCAAACCGACGGCACGGTCACGCCGCGGCGGCCGCCCTGGCCCTCGCGCTGGTTACCGGCCCTGCTTCCGCCCAGCCCGACCCCTGCCGCGACCCGATCATCGCGAATGGCCTGGCCCGCGCCGCCCAAGGTGCCGTCAAGCCGATCCTCCTCTACGACGGGGTGCAGCCGCTGCGCCGCGCGCCGGCCATGCCGATCCGCTTTCCAGCGACCCAAGGCGCCTCGGCCTGCGTGGCACTCTACGCCACCTTCACCGACCAAGGCGGCACTCTCTACCTCGAGCGCCCCGGCATGGTCGGCATCGTACTCTCGGAAGCCCGAACCAATCGCGCGCTCCAGGCCGCCATCGACGCCGCCACCCAGGTGGCGAGGGAGATACTCCAGCAGGACGTGTTTCCCGTCCGCCCCAAGCCCGGAACGCCGTACATCGTGATCATCCCCCTGGTCCGGAGCCACCCGCTCTACCACCAGTCCGCCCCGGCCGGGGTGACGGC
Organism: uncultured Gemmatimonadota bacterium; assembly: GCA_902826755.1. Taxonomy (GTDB): domain Bacteria; phylum Gemmatimonadota; class Gemmatimonadetes; order Gemmatimonadales; family GWC2-71-9; genus SHZU01. The sequence continues at coordinate 2,382 of CADEGB010000363.1, read as the reverse complement.
GGCCGGCGGCGAGGGCGCCGGGGCGAGCCCCGCGGGGGCCGATGCCTCCGCGATGCGGGAGCGAGGGTTCCGCGAGGCCACTTTCGTGGCCGCAACCCCGGACGGCCCCCTGTTCAAGCTCGGCGAGCAGCCCAACCGGATCTACTTCGGGTTGATCAGGAGCCTCGAACCCAGCGCCCCGATCCTCGACCAGGATGCCGCGGAGCCCAATGGCCGTCCCAGCGCCGCGGCCCTGGCCAGATTCCGGGCCGCCGTCTTGCCCCATCTCCGGGAGACCGCCGCCACCTCGATTGCCGTGGAGATCTGGCACTATCAATCCGACTTGCACCTCGCCCACCAGCCCAACAGTCCGTTCCGGCTCAACGAGTTTCGCTTCCATCCGATCTTCGGCCGCGAAATCGAGGTGCCGATCGGGATCGAACGCTGGCTGGGGCAGCGGCGGAGTTCGATCGGGCCGTATGAGTGGAAGGCCCAGGGTCGCCCAACCGAGCACAACACGGTGGGCGCGATCATCGCCCTTCGCGACTCGATGACCGGCGTGGCGCGAGTGGCCGCCGAGTATCGCAGCCGACGCGACAGCGCGGAACGGGCGGCCGTCCTGGCCGGGCGGCTTCGAGTGAGCGAGCGGGAACGGGCCAAGCCCGCGGCGTATCGTGCCAAGGGACTCGTCTATCAGCCAGACCAGGCCTGGGCCGGCTACCAGAACGCGAGGGAGATTCGTCAGGTGTTCGATGGCTACTATCCCGACGCAACCCGGGAGTGGCGCTTCGGTAGGCTTCTGTTTCGGGCGGTCGTTACTTACGGCGACACCTGTCGCTCGCTCCTCCCAAGCGGCTCGGCGATGCGGATCAGCACCAGGTTTCGGGAAGACTACTTCGGCAACGAGCGGCTCGTCGGCGCCGACACCATTTTCGTCCATCCCAACTTCAACCGGGTGTTCAAGGCCTGGTTCGACAACCAGTTCGCGCCGCCGGTCACCACACCGGACGAGTTGTTCCCCGCCGCCGCGATGGCGAGCCCGGCCGAGGCACTCCGGATGGGGGTCGAGCTGACCCAGGTCAAGGAGACGCTCAAGGCGGACATGGTGGAGCTGTTCCGCGCGGGGTGTCAGGCCCCGGTGCTGCGCCAGTTCCTGGACAACCTCCGCCGCCTGGCCGATGAGCAGCCGACCCTTCAAGCCGAACGGGTTCCCGCGGTGCTGCCGCAGCCGGACGATCCGCCGACCACGATCGGCGAGGCTTGTCTCCGCTACGATCGTGATCAGGGGCGGCAGGCAAATCGGAAGTGGTGCGGTTGCGTGGATCGAGTGATCGGGCCGAAGATTTCCCGGGCGGCGCTGGAGAAGGAATTGGAGACCTACTCGTCGTTCTGGGAGCGGCTCACGGTGCCGACGGGGCCGTACTACGACCCGGTGAGGGCGTGTCGGCGTTAGGGCCGGAGCGCCCACACCTGAAATGACTTCTATGAGCCGTCCTTCCATTACCATTTGCCTCGGCGGATTAGCGGTCCTGGCAGCGGCCGCGACGGCGACCGCCCAGGCACCGGTGGTGATGCCGGGCACCGAAACACACGCGGTAACCGCGGCAGCGAACGGGGTCGAGTACCAGATCGACGTGGCCCTCCCCGCCGGGTATCCCACCTCGGCGAAGCGGTATCCGGTCTTCTACATCCTCGACGGCAACCTGGCGTTCGCCCATCTGGTCAGCACCTATCGGGAGCTGCGAATCAACGCCGCGTTTCCCGAGTTGATCATCGTCGGGATCGGATGGCCGGGGGACGACCCCTCCATCTATACCCCGGCCTACCACGCCAACCGATCCCGCGACTACACGCCGACCAATGTCGAGGCGGCGCTGCCGGGGAGTGGCAAGGCCGGCGCGTTCCTCGGCTTCGTCACCAATGAGCTGGTTCCGATGATCGATGCGCGCTACCGGACCGACCCGAACGACCGGGCGTTGGGCGGCCACTCCCTGGGCGGGTTGTTCACGACATTCGCGCTGCTGTCGGAGCCGGGCATGTTCCGACGCTACTGGATCGGAAGCCCGTCACTCTGGTGGGACAAGGAGCGGATCTTCGCGTTGCTGCCGGAGGCCCGGGCCCGTGCCGCGCATCCGACGGGGCGCGCCCTGCTGACGGTCGGCGGGCTCGAGGCGGAGTTGATGGTACCGCCGATGAAAAGGATGGCGGCCGCGCTCAAGGCCTCCTTCCCCCGCCTCGAGACCGAGTCCGTCGTCTACCCCGACGAAGAGCACCTTTCGGTCTTGGGGGGGGCGATGAGCCGGGCCCTTCGGGTCCTTTATGCCAGGCCGGAAATCCTGATCGGGCCGGCGGACGCGGCCGCGTACGCCGGCTTGTGGCGGTCGGCGTCGGGCGAGACGATCG
>CADEGB010000362.1 GCA_902826755.1 uncultured Gemmatimonadota bacterium | reverse complement strand
GGCCCGCTGAGGGCAACTGACCGACGACCGGCCAGGTTACCGGTCTATCGCTTTCCAGTGGCCGCGTCGAGGCGGCGGCGGGCGTCCAGCAGGGCCGGTCGGGCCATCGGGTCGCCGGCCAGGTTGCGGGACTCGAGGAAGTCCCGACTCAGGTCGTACAGTTCCTCGATCCCGTCCGCCCGCCGGATGTAGTGGAGACTGTCCACCAGAATGGCCCGAAGCGTCCCGCCGAGCAGCGGCGACGGCGGGAACTTCGACAGCGTCGGGTGCCATTCCACCCCCGACACCACGGTATCGGGTGGCGCGTCGAGAGAATCCGCGGCCCAATGGCGAGCCAGCGATCGCCCCGGGATGCGAGGGTCGGCCACGCCAGCCAGGTCCGTGAGGGTGGCGGCCAGGTGGCGGAGTGATGTCGGAGCGCCGACCCGGAGCCCGGCCGGCACCCGACCTGGGGCCCACACCACCAGCGGAACATGGAGGAGCGGGAGGTAGAGGCTGTTGCCGTGCTGGATCAGGCCGTGTTCCCCGAAGTGCTCGCCGTGATCGGCGGTCAGGACCACGATGGTATTGGCCAGCCGGCCCCGTCGCTCCAGCTCGCCGAGCACCGAATCGATCTGGACGTCGAGATAGCTCAACGCCCCGTCGTAGCCGTCAAGATAGTCCGCCAGCAGTTGCCTGGGGATCGGGCCCGGCCCGAAGACCCGCTCGACCCCCATCACGTAGCGACGCGAAATCTGCACGGAATCCCGCCGCGTCCAGAGCGAGTCGAAGGGCACCGGCGGCAGGTAGGGGGAATGCCCGTCGATGTAGTTCAGGAACGCGAAGAACGGGCGATCCGGGTGGCGGTCCACCCAGCCGAGGAACTCCTGGTTGACCCGGGCAGCGGACTTCGCCTCGAGGATTCGACGCTCACCGAGCCAGAGCTGCACCGCGGGGATCCGGAGAACCCGCCGGGCCAACCCCAGCATTCGGATCGCCTCCGCCGGGTGGAGCGGATAGTCCTGGTACCGACCAAACCCGCGACCGAGTCCCGTGGCCGCTCCGGCGTACCGGTAGTTGCCGATGAAACCGCCAGTCGCGTATCCAGCCTGCTGGAGAACTTCGGCCACCGTGGGAGTCTTGCCATCGAGCGGCCGATCCCATCCGGCCGAGAGATCCCACGGCAGGTGACCCGTGAACATCGAGGCATGCGACGGCAGGGTCCACGGCGCGGTGGCCAGCACCCGATCGAAGATGACGCCGCCCTCCCACCGCCGGTCGAGGAGCGGGGTGGTCGCACGCTGGTAGCCGTACCACCCCAGGTTCCAGGCCCGGACGGTATCGAGGACGAGGAGCAGGATGTTCGGGTGATCCGGACCGGCGGCGGTTCCCGCCACGGACCGGCGCTCCGACCACCGCTCGGCCCCGGCCAGCCCCGCCGCCACGAGGCCCAGCAGGAGCCCACACCCGACGACGACGCGACCCACGGTCCGTGGAATGACGGCCAGGCGGCTGGCCGTCCGGCCCAGGCCCAGGCCAAGCACGGCGGCCGCGGCCCAGTGGAGGCCATCGATCGCCGTAAGCGCCGAGAACGCCGCCAGGCCCCACAATACGGTGACCGCCACCCCGGGGCGTCGGAGTACCCCGATCGGGGCGGCAAGCGCGGCGTAGACGCCGCCGACCAGGAGGAACGCGGCGGCCGCCGCGGCTGGGGCCATCCACACGAACTCGGCCCCGAAGAGGGCCAACCGCCCGCCCACGAGTTGCCGGCCCAGGCCGATCGCCACTTCGACCAGTCCGGCCAGCAGGCCCCCGGCCACCGCCACCAGCAGCAGGGTCCGGAGGCCCAGGCGCTCGCCTGGAGGTCGGGTGACTCGTTCGATCATCGCCATCTCGGGTGCGGGAGCGGAGGAACGGAACCAGCGGACCGGGCCGAAAGCAAGAAGGCCGGCCTCGCGGCCGGCCTTCTTTTTCCTGACTCGGAACGATCGAGCTAGTTCCGGTTCCGGCGCTTGGCCTGCATCTTCGACGCGGTCGAGATCTCTTCCCAAATGTCTCGAACGTTGCGGATCTTTCTGCCAGCCCCATCGACGCCCGGCGCGAGCCCAGCGGGATTGGCGGGACCGCCGAAGCTGTACAATTCCCGCTGGAGCACCTGCAGCTCCTTGGCCGGCACCGGCATGTGCCGCGGCGTCATCGACTTGAGGCCGTCGATCCGGCGCCGGTTGTAGTAGTTCGACGACCCGATGCCGAGCAGCTCGACGTCCTGCTCGTACTGGAGCGCCGTCAGGAGGTTCGCCTGCCCCTCGCCGCCGGTCAGAGCGTCGAGGCCACCGCGGGATACCCGGGACTTGTTGATCAGGGTCGCGGCCTGACTGGCGCTACCGCCACTCCGGATCAGCCCTTCAGCCCAGAGGAGGTCGTTGAGGGCCTTCGGGTACTGCGGGGCAAAGCCGGTCCCATCCTCGGTCGGGAGCCCGTAGCCCGGGTAGGCCAGGAACGAATACCGAGTGTGGCCGATGTTGCTCTGGTGGTAGGTCCCGCGAGCGGGTGGAAAGACCGCCAACGCGGCGTAGGCGTAGTCGCTGCCCTCGCCACCATCCCACGCGATCGTCCCGACGCCGAGGAAGTCATCGTCGGCGCCCCAGGTCCCGTTGCCCAACCGGGAATCGAGCGAAGCCGGCTGGGGATTACCACCCGGGCTCGGCCACGGATCGACGTGGACCGTGCCGGATGGAGGACAGTTGGTCCGGGCGACGTCGGTGCACTGACCCGAGGCGGCGCGGGCCACCCGGGTGTCGACCCGGACGGTGGTGATGTCGTTGCCCCAGTTCTTGACGCCGTCGTAGAAGACCGCGTTGGCGTCGACGAAGAAACCGAAGTCGAACGCCGACCCCGAACTCACACCCTGCGAGGCGAACGTCGCCACCTGGCCCCAGTTGACCTGGGCGTTCTCCGCCGCGGTCCGCGGATAAAAGGCCAGAAGCTCGGCCTGCATGGTCCGGATGACCTGGATCATCTGGGCCTGGGTGTACTGCTGGCCGTTGACGGCACCGAACCACTCCTTCAGGGGAGCGATCGTCGTCGCCTGCCAGAGCGTGGCCGCCTCGTTGAACTTGGTGATGGCGGCGTCGCGCATGGCCGACCGGGTCGAGAACTGAAGGGACGATACGGCCTCCGGCGTCGACAGGTCGGTGTCCTCGGTGACGATGAAGCCCTGGTCGTAGTTCAAGGCGATTTGGGCAAACACCATCCCTTGCAGGGTCACAGCGGCCGCCTCGGCCCGCTTGGTGATGGCCTCGCTGGTGATGATGACGTCGTTCTTCCGGATGGCCGTCAGCACGTCGTTGGCGTTGGACAGCGCGCCATAGTACCCGTACCAGAGGGTCTCGATCTGGAACCGGAAGGCCGAGCTGGGACGATTGTCCCAGCCGCACCGCACCGGGCATTCGTTCCCCTCGGAGGTGTAGAACCGCATGTTCCAGTTGTTCCACGAGCCGGTGTGCCCGTCGGCCATGGCGCTCAGCACCAGGCCGCTGTTGTAGTCGCTCCGGGCATTGAACCAGCTCTTGAACCCACCGGTGATCAGGCCCGCGACGGCGCTCGGATCAGAGAACGCTCGGGCGGCGTCCGGGCTGTTGGGGTTTTCGACGTCGAGGCTCTTGCAGCCCAGCGACGCCACCAGCCCCAGCACTCCGGCCCATCGGGTCATGTTGAGAAACTTGCTCATAGTCTATCCTCTCGCGAGAGCGTTCCTTAGAACGCGATCTCGACCAAGCCGGTGAAGGTCCGGAACTTCGGATACGTGAACCAGTCGAACCGGACCTGGTAGGGGTCGTTGGCAAACGGGCTGCCCACTTCCGGGTCGTATCCCGAGTAGTTCGTGAAGGTGAACAGGTTCCGGCCGATCGCGCCGATCCGGAGGTTCTCCAGCCGGCCCAGCCCGACCTTCTTGAGCTGGTTGCGGTCGAAGGTGTAGTGCACCGCCAGTTCCTTGATCTTCACATAGGTGCCGGACTCGACGAAGAATTCCTGCCCGTTCAACCCGTTGTAGAAGTAGTTGTAGTAGAACTGGCTCTTCTTCTCTGCTTCCGGCTTGCCGGTCTGATCGTAGATCCGATCGCGGTTCTCGAAGAACGGCCACTGGCGGGTGCCGTTGTAGATCTGGCCACCCTGACTCCAGTCGACCAGGCCGTTGATGGCCAGGCGCTTCCAGTTGAACACCGGGTTGAACGCCATGTTGAAGTCGGGGTTGGCGTCACCGATCTCGACGCTGTTGTTACCGGTCGCGTCGACGTAGTCGATCGGGCGCTCGGTCGCGGTCCGCCACTGGTTCCGCCGGACGACATAGCCTTCTTCGTTGACGACGACGGAGTCGCGGCTCCACTGCTGGCCGGCGCCGGACAGCGCGGACTTGGCCGGATCGTCATACAGCTCGTCGATCGACTTGACCGCACGCTGGCCGTACATGATGCCGAGCGGCACACCCTTCGTCAGCTTGAAGATTTCCGGGGCCTGGGACCCACCGCCATAAAGCCGCTCGGGGAGCGGATAGTCGGTGATGATCTGACGGGTCCGGTCGCCGGTGATGTTGAGCTGGAACGCCATGTCGCGCGAGTTGATCAGCTGGAGGCCGATGGACATCTCGTGCGTCTTGGCCTTGAGCGCCCCGACGTTCTGCCACTGATTGACGAATCCGACCACCGACGGAAGGTCGACCAGCTGGATCTGATCCTTGCTGTTCTTTTCCGAGTAAGTGTACTCGATGGTCACCCGGCCGCTGGCCAACTCGAGGTTGGCGCCCACTTCGAGCTCGGACGACTTGGCCGGCCGGAGGGCCTTGTTGCCCAACGTGGCTTTCGAGAAGGACCCCGA
>CADEGB010000361.1 GCA_902826755.1 uncultured Gemmatimonadota bacterium | reverse complement strand
AGCCCCAATTGTCGCCGGCCCGCGCCACGAGCATCCAATGGCCCGGCGCCGGCAGTCGCCGGTCCGCGGTCCCGACATACCGTTCGGTCGGCGTCTGCCATCGAGCATGCGGACCGGGCCGCGGATGGCTTCGGCCCGTTTCTTCGGCCAGCCGGGTCGTAACGGGAACCCGGTCCGCCCCGGCAGGCCGCCCGGGAGTCTGGGCCGCCGCTCGTGAAGAGTCGGCGAGCAGCGAGCATGCCAGCACGGAGAAGACAACGAATCGCATCGGGATTCTCCTGGCCGTCGGTGCCCCGTCAGAGCAGTGCCAGCGCCCGGCGCGCCAACTCGTGGCGCCGCTTGCCATGACGGTTGGCTGGTGGGGCGCGCTCAGCAGCTCGCTCGAGCACCGGCGCGGCGTACGTCAGTTCCTGACGAGCTTCGCGCAGGTCCATTTCGGCCAGCGCCAGCACCGTGTACCAGAAGGGAAACACGCGCCACTTACCCTGCCCGGCCCGCTGCGAACGGAGAAACTCGCCCACGCCCCGGCGAAGCCGTTCCTCCCGTCGATCCAGCCCGCCGGAGAGAAGGTTCCGCCACAGCCCCACGCTGCATTTGCCACAACAGAACTTGCCGGGGTTGGCATGGCGAGGGTCGAGAGCCGCCCGGACCAGGCACGCCTGGATTCCCTGGTCGGAGCGTTCGAGCGCCGCCTCGACCTTCGGATCTCGCACCCGCAACAGCCGGAGCGCCCGGGACGCCTCCTCGCCAAGGATGTGACGGGCCGAAGCCGAGGTGATCCGCTCTCCAGTGAAAACCTGGATGCCGTCGGCGCGCTCCGTCGGGAAACCGGCAAAGGTGCCACCGTACGCGCCGGGCAATCCCTGCCGGGCCGCGATCCACCGGGCCGTCCGGGTTCGCTCGGCCGCGGGCAGCGTTTTCCGATCGAACGCCGCCTCGTTCACAGCATCCACGGTGCGGGAAAGGCTGGCCTGGTCAATCATCGACTCCTCACCGGTGGCGGGTGGCGGGGTGGTTCGCGGCGGACCGCGCTGGAATCAACCGTCGCGTCGCAATATATATCGCGCTCATTCCCCGACCCGAGGGTCCATGACCCAGCTTTCCCGGCGCACGTTCGTTGCCACCGGCCTCGCCGCTCTCCCCGCCGCGATGCCCGGAACCTGGCGCATTCCCGGCCGCCGCGACGACCTCGATCGCTTCATCGAGGCCGAGATGGCCGCCGCCTCGATCCCCGGCCTCGTCGCCACCATCGTTAGGTCGGGTCGGATCGCCTGGTCGCGGGGCTACGGGTGGGCCGACGTTGCCGGCCGGCGCCCAATGGACCCAGACCGGACGATCCAGAACATTGGGTCGATCTCGAAGACCTTCACCGGCACCGCGGTCATGCAACTGGTCGAGGCCAACCGGCTCGACCTCGACCAGGATGTGAGCCGCCACCTCCCGTTCGAGGTCCGGCATCCCGCCCACCCCGCCATCCCGATCACCCCTCGGCTCCTGCTGACTCATCGCTCCGCCATCATCGACGGTCCCGCCTACGGCGCCGGCTATGCCTGCGGCGACCCCACCGTGGCCCTCGGCGACTGGCTCCGCGAATACCTGACGCCGGGCGGCCGGTTCTTCGCGGCCAGCACCAATTTCGGCGCCTGGGAGCCGGGCACCACCTGGCGCTACAGCAACACCGCCTACGGCCTCCTCGGCCATCTCGTCGAACGGATCACCGGCGAGCCATTTCCGGCCTATACCCGCAAACACATCTTCGAGCCGCTCGGCCTCACCAACACCGGTTGGCTCTGGTCCGACATCGATCCGGCAACCCACGCGGTGACCTACGCGCCAATCGCCACCACCAGTGCCACGGAACTGGAGGAGTACCGCAAGTCGGGGTTGATCGACCGGCCGCCGGAACGCCACCCAATATCAGGCGAGTTCCAGCCGTTCTGCCGCTACAACTTCATGAACTACCCGGACGGCGCCCTCCGGATCAGCGCCAACCGGCTGGCCCGGTTTCTCCTGGCATTCATGGGGAACGGCGCGCCCCTGCTTCGCCCCGAAACGGTCCGGCAGATGCTGACGTCGGCGATGTCACCAACGCCGGACAGCGGTCAGGGCCTGACCTGGCGCGCCACCCATGTCGGCGGCGACATCCGCTGGGGCCACGGCGGCGCGGACCCCGGCGTCCGGACCAGCATGGAGTTCCGGCCATCCGACGGCATCGGCGTGATCGTCTTCGTCAACCGAGGCGACCTGAACCTCACCAAGATCGCCGACCGCCTCTTCGACGAAGGGCGCCGCTTCTAGGCCCTGCCACCTGAGCCGCCCTTGCGCGCCGAAGTCGCTGGCGATAATGTACAACCATATGGTTGTACGTGCATCTCTGTCCGAAGCCGACCTCGACCGGCTCTTCCGCGCCCTGGCTGACGGCACCCGCCGCGACATCGTGTCGCGGCTGCTGGCCGAAAAGCCGGCCTCGGTGTCGGCCCTCGCCTCGCGCTACGACATGTCGTTTGCGGCCGTGCAGAAACACGTCGCCGTGCTCGAGGAGGCCGGACTGGTGACCAAACACCCCCATGGCCGCGAACGAATCGTCCGCGGCAATCCCGAACGCCTGGCCCAGGCGCGCGCCCTCCTGCTCGAACTCGAACAGCACTGGGTGGCCCGCGTCCGCCAACTCGATCGCATCCTCGTCGAACCTCGTCCCCCGAAGGAGTAGCCATGCCAATCACCGAGATCACCTCGAACCCTCATGACCTGACGCTCACGGTCGTGGCCGACTATCCGGTGCCCGTGGAGCGGCTCTGGGATGCCTACGCGGACCCGCGGCAACTGGAGCGTTTCTGGGGGCCGGAAGAGTGGCCCGCCACGTTCACCCGGCACGACATGGCCGTCGGCGGGCGGTCACACTATTTCATGACCGGACCCGACGGGACGACCTCCCACGGCTGGTTCCGCTTCCTGGCCGTCGAGCCGGGGCGGCGGATCGAGGTGGAAGACGGGTTCGGCGACGCCGCCGGCACGCCCAACCCCGACATGCCCACCATGCGGATGGTCTTCACCTTCGAGCCCACGAGCTCCGGGTCCCGGTTCACCTCGGTTACTACGTTCCCAAGCATCGCGGCCATGGAGCAGCTGGTGCAGATGGGCATGATGGAGGGGCTCAAGTCGGCCATGGGGCAGCTCGACCGGGTGGTGGCGGACCTCGCGTCGTTCGCCGCGAGTCGCGGCACCGAGGCGCAGTTGCTGAGCGACACCCAGGTGCGGATCAGCCGGATCATCCGGGGCAGCGCGGCGGAGGTGTGGCGGGCCCATCACGACCCGGCGTTACTCAAGCGCTGGCTGACCGGCCCCGATGGCTGGACGATGCCGGTCTGCCAGGTCGCGACCGCCGTTGGCCAGACCTACCGCTATGAATGGGAAGCTGTCGACGGTTCCCAGCGCTTCGGTTTCGAGGGCGAGCTGCTGGAGTCGGCCAAGCCGTACCGGGCGGTCACCACTGAACGGATGTCGGGCACCGAAGGCCCCTCCACGCGCAACGAGCTGACGCTGGTACCGGTGCGGGAGGGGACCCTCATGAGCCTGTTCATCACCTACCCCAGCAAGGAACTGCGCGACACGATCCTGGGAACCGGCATGACGACCGGCATGGAGACAAGCTACCAGCGCCTCGAGCGCGACGTGCTCGCCTGAAGATGCCTGCTCGATCCGGCCGCCCTCACTGGGACGGGGGCGCGCCGGTCGAGTAGTTCACCATCCAGTTGATCCCGAAGCGATCGGTGAGACTGCCGAAGTAGTCCCCCCAGAACTGGTCGGCGATGGGCATGGTGACCATGCCGCCATCCGCCAGGCCGGTGAAGATCCGGTCGGCCTCCGCCCTGCTCGCTGGGTGGATCGAGATCGAGATGTTGTTCCCTTCCACCCGGGGTGGGCCCATCCCGTCGATCATGTCGCTCGCCATGATCATCTGGCCGTCCGGCAGTTCGAGGCCGACATGCATCACGAACTCCCGCTGCGCGGGCGTGAGTTCGAACCCGTCGCCCTGGGGCATCGAACCGAACCGGTGGATCTCGGTCAGCTTGCCGCGAAGGACGGCCTCGTAGAACCGAAACGCTGCTTCGGCCGTGCCGGGGAAATTGAGATACGGGTTGATTCTCATCGGGTCGCGCTCCTGGCAAGGTGTGGGGCAGAAAAGGGGGCCGGACCGGCCTCCCCGGACAAGCCCTACGTCCGAACATCGGAATCTGTTCCGCCCCCGTAACGGCCCGGCGACGGCCCGGGTTCGGATCCTACCAGTCGGCCACCTGGTAGTCCTTGAGGAACCGTCCCCACACGTGCTCCCCGGTGTTGAACCCGACGAATATCGGGTCGACGATCCGGGCCGCGCCGTCGACGATGTCGAGCGGGGGATGGAACTTGTGGTTGGCCACCTTCCGCTCGGCGATGGGCGCCGCATCCTCGTCGGTGACCCACCCGGTGTCGACGCTGTTCATGTGGATCCCGGAGGCGTGATAGTCGGTCGCCGACGTCCGAGTCATCATGTTGAGCGCCGCCTTGGCCATGTTGGTATGGGGATGGCGGGTGGTCTTGTTGCGACGGTAGAACTGCCCCTCCACCGCGGAGACGTTGACGATGTGCTTGTCCCGCTCCGGGGTCCGGATCATCAGCGGCTTGAGCCGGGCGTTGATGATGAACGGCGCGATGGCGTTGACGAGTTGGACCTCGATCAGTTCAACCGACGGGACGTCCGCCAACAGCAGTCGCCAGGAGTTCTGATCCCGGAGATCGATCTGCTGGAGATCCTGGTCGAACCGTCCGGTCGGAAAGAGTTCCTCGGTCACGACCCGATCGTCCGGCAGCAGCGGCACCTGGGACAGCAACGCCGGGTTGATCA
>CADEGB010000360.1 GCA_902826755.1 uncultured Gemmatimonadota bacterium | reverse complement strand
CGATCTCCTCGACCTCCTGGCCGCGGTGGAACGGGTCATCTCCGGGATTCTCCACCCGGTGCTCCATCGGGTGGTGGCTCGGCCGCTCAACGTCGAGGGCGCTACCCTTCGGATTCAAACCCTGCTTGCCGATCGGGCGGAGATTTCCTGGGTCGAAGCGATCGGACCCGCGGCCACGATCGTCGACGTGCTGTCGACGCTGCTCGCGATCCTCGAACTCGCCCGTCGGGGCGGGGCGTATGTCTTCCAGCAAGGGGCCTTCGGGCCGGTGGTGATTTCGCGTGAACCCCCTCGTCCAGCTGATTGAAGCCGCGCTGTTCGCGGCCCCCCGTCCGGTCACCGTGGAAGAGCTGCAGATGCTCGACCCGGATGTGTCGCTCGCCGAAATCCGCCAGGCGCTCGATCAACTGCGCGAGCACTACGATTTCGATGGCCACGGCGTCGAGGTGACGGAAATGGCGGGTGGCTTCCAGATCGTCTCGAGGCCGGCCTTCGCCGCCGCCATCGAACGGGCGCAGCTCAACACCAAACCGCCGCGGCTGTCCGCCGCCATGCTGGAGACCCTCGCCACGATTGCCTACCGCCAACCGGTGGGTCGGGCCGAGATCGAGGAAATCCGCGGGGTCAGCGCCGCGGGCGTGCTCCGGACGCTCCAGGAGCGGGGCTTGATCGAGGTCGTTGGCCGCAGCGAGGCGCTCGGTCGGCCGCTGCTCTACGGCACGACGCCGCTCTTCCTCGAACTGCTCGGGCTTCCCGATCTCACCAACCTGCCGCGGGCCGAAGAGCTGTCGATCGCGCTCCAGCCGGTCAAGCCGCAGGATGACCGGGGCGCCGATTCCGCGGCCGCCTACGTCGAAGCCGAATCATGACCGAGATGCGCGTCCAGCGCGCGCTGGCCCGGGCTGGCGTGGCATCGCGACGGCGCGCCGAGGAACTGATCGAGGCCGGGGCGGTCACGATCGATGGCAAGGTGGCCGAGCTGGGCAGCAAGGTCGATCCCGATCGCCAGAAGATCAAAGTCCGGGGCAAGGCGGTCCAGCCGCTGGCCAACCGGTGGGTTCTCCTCCACAAACCCCTCGGCGTGGTGACCACCGCCGATGACGAGCAGGGTCGGAAGACGGTGCTCGACCTGATTCCGAACCATCGGGGCCTGGCCTACGTAGGGCGATTGGACGTGATGACCACCGGCCTGCTGCTGCTGACCACCGATGGCGACGCGATCCACCGGCTCACGCATCCCCGGTATCGGATCCCTCGTCGGTACACGGTGCTGGTGCACGGGGTGCCGACCGAGACCCTCGCCGGGCTGACCAAGACCCGCGTGGTGGTCGACGGCCGTCCGGTCGTCCCCCTCGCGGTCCAGGTCAAGGCCGGACGCGAGGGCCGGTCGCTGATCGACGTTACCCTGGCTGAGGGGCGCAACGCGGTGGTCCGGAAATGGGTCGCGGCCATGGGCGGCAAGGTGGAGCGACTGGCCCGGCTCTCCTACGGCCCGATCCGCCTCGGCGACCTCAAGCCCGGTGAGTGGCGACCGCTGACCCCGCCGGAAATGAAAGCCCTGTACCGGGCCATCGACCTTCCGATTCCCTGACGTCTTTTCGTGGGATCCTTCATGGCGAACAGCACCACAGCTTCTCCGAACGCCGAGATCCTCCGCCGCGCCATCGAGGAAGTGGGCCGCCGAATCGTGGGCCAGCGGGCCATGGTCGAGCGGCTGGCGGTCGGACTCCTCACGGGCGGCCACGTCCTCCTGGAAGGCGTGCCGGGCCTGGCCAAGACCCTGGCCGTCAAGACCCTGGCCGAGATCTTCAAGGCCACGTTTTCCCGGATCCAGTTCACCCCCGATCTGCTCCCGGCCGATATCGTCGGCACCATGATCTTCGATCCGCGAACCCAGGAGTTCCGGCCGAAGCAGGGACCGCTCTTTGCCAATATCGTATTGGCGGACGAGATCAATCGGGCGCCCGCCAAGGTGCAATCGGCGCTGCTCGAGGCGATGCAGGAGCATCAGGTGTCGATTGGCGGCCAGACCTATCCGCTCCCCGAGCCGTTCCTCGTCCTCGCCACCCAGAACCCGATCGAGAACGAGGGCACCTACCCGCTTCCCGAAGCGCAGCTCGATCGGTTTCTGCTCAAGGTGCACGTCGGGTATCCCACCCGGTCCGACGAGCGGGAGATCCTCCAGCGGATGAGCGGCGCCGAGCCGATTGCGGTGGCCCCGATCCTCGAGCCTGCCACGGTGCTCGAGCTGCGCCGGACCGCGCTCTCGGCCCACCTCGATCCCCGCCTCGCCGACTATATCGTCGACCTCGTGCGGGCCACCCGTGATCCGGCGTCGGTCGGGCTCGCGTCGCTCGGGCCGCTGGTGGCGTTCGGTGCCTCGCCGCGGGCGTCGATTGCCTTGGCGCAGGCCGCCCGGGCCCACGCGGTGCTCCAGAACCGGGGCTACGTCACGCCGCAGGACATCCAGGCCCTCGCGCCGGATGTCCTCCGCCACCGGATCGTGTTGTCCTTCGAGGCCGAGGCCGAGGACGTCACCAGCGACGCGATCGTCGAACAGGTGCTCGCGAAGGTGAAGGTGCCGTGACCGTTCGGGTCTCGCCCGAACTGCTGAAGCAGGTCAAGGGGATCGCCCTTCGGACTCGAGGTGTGATCGATACCTTGTTCGCGGGCGAGTCGCGCTCGGTGTTCCGCGGGCAGGGGATGGAATTCGCCGAGGTCCGGGCGTACGAGAGCGGGGACGACTACCGCGCCATCGACTGGAACGTCTCGGCCCGGCTCGGGTCCCCCTTCATCAAAACGTTCACCGAGGAACGGGAACTCACCCTCCTCCTGATGGTCGACCTGTCGGGATCGACCCGGGTCGGCGACCCGATGCCGCGCGCCATGCGCGCCGTCGAGATTGCCGCCGTCCTCGCGCTGGCCGGCGTCAGGGAACAGGACCGGGTCGGCGGTCTCCTCTTCACCGATCGGGTCGAGCACGTCGTTCGGCCGGCCAAGGGTCGTCGCCATGCGCTCCGGCTGATCCGCGATCTCCTCGCCTTCGGGCCGGAGGGGACCGGCACCGACATCGGCGGCGCCCTTCGGTACGCATCCAAGGTGCTCCGTCATCGCGGCGTGGTGATCTTGATCTCCGACTTCCTGGGCGATGGGTGGGACGCCCCCCTCAAGAAGCTGGCCGCCCGGCACGACGTCACGGCGGTGACGATCGACGATCGCCGAGAAGTCTCCCCGGCGGGCGACGGGTGGTTCGAGTTCGAGGATCCGGAGTCGGGGACCCGACGGTTGGTGGACCTCGGCGATCCGGGGGCTCGGTCGCGCTGGACCGCCGCGGCCACGGCCCGGGTCGCGGCCCGCGACCAGCGGCTTCGCACCGCCGGGGTGCGGCAGCTCCCGATCGACGTGAGCGACGATTACGCTCCGCTGTTGCGCCGGACCTTCTCGCCCCGGCGGCGGACGGCTCGACGATGACGGGTCTGGTGCTGCTGCTCGGGCTGCTCCAGCAACGGCCGACCGTTGGTGACACGGTCTGGCTGGTGACCCGAGTGCCGCTCGCGCCCCGCCAGATCCTGAGGCCCCAGACCTGGGAGCTTGGCGACCTGGGCCAGGTGCTTGGGCCACCGGTGGTCGAACTCGGCCCGGATAGCGCCACTGTCAGCTACCCGGTGTCATTCTGGTATCCCGGAGAACACGACGTGGCGGTGCCCGGTCCGATCGTGGTGAATCCGGAGGGTCGGAGCGATACCCTTCCGGCCCGCCCGCTCCGGGTGTCCGTCGCGACCGTGCTTCCAGCCGGCGTTCCGAAGGACTCGATCACCCCGCGCGACCCGGCGGCCCTGGTCACCCAGGCCGTCCGCTCGCCGCTGCCGTTAGGCGTGTTCGGGGTCCTGGTGGCCGCCATCGCCGGGTTGGTCGGCGCCCGGCTGGTCCGTCTCCGCCGCCCCCGGACGATCCCGGGGCCGGAACGGCCGCCACCACTCGATCCTCGGCCGCTCCTCGATCGGTGGGTGGCGGCGGGGGAGTCGACGGTGGCCCTCGACGGCTGGGCCCGTTTGGTGGCGGAGACGCGGGGTCGGCGTGGTGATCCGGATGGCGGGGCCGAGGCCCTCGAGACGGCGTTCACGGCCATTGGGTTTCGGGCCGACGCCAATCCCGCCGAGGTCGAGCGGTTGGTGCGGGCCGCCAAGGCCTGGCTCGAGAGGGCCGAATGACCTTTGCCCGGCCGTGGCTGCTGCTCCTGCTCCTGGCCGTGCCGGGGTGGCTCTGGCTCCGCCGGCGGTGGCGATCGGGCGCCGTCCGGATTGCCGATGGCGGCGTGGCGTTGGAGGTGGGCCGGGGCGAGTGGCTGGCCCACCTCCCGGTCGGACTCCGCGCCGTGGCACTCGCGGCCCTGGCGCTGGCCGCGGCCGGACCGCGCCTGCCGGGCGACCGGACCACGGTGAAACGAGAGGGCATCTCGATCGTGATCGCCATCGACGTGTCGAGCAGCATGCTGGCGGAGGATTTCGCGCCGTCGAACCGGCTCGAAGTGGCCAAGCGGCAGGCCATCGGGTTCATCCGGGGCCGGGAGGCCGATCGGATCGGGCTGGTCGCGTTCGCGGGCGAAGCACTCACCCAGGTGCCGATCACCGTCGATTACGCCGTGCTCGAACAGGCGGTGGCGGATCTCCGAATCGGTACGCTCGACGACGGCACCGCCATCGGCAGCGGCCTCGCCACGGCGGTCAACCGGCTCCGTCGAGTCAAAAGCCGGTCCAAGGTGGTCCTCCTCCTCACCGACGGCGAGAACAACCGGGGCGCCATCGATCCCCGCACCGCGGCCGAGGCGGCGGCCGCCATGGGCGCCAGGGTCTACACGATCGGGGTCGGCACCGAGGGCGAGGCGCGGAT
>CADEGB010000359.1 GCA_902826755.1 uncultured Gemmatimonadota bacterium | reverse complement strand
GAAAGAGCCTGAGGTGCTGGGCAAATGGGACCGGGTGAGGGGCTGGATGGCGAACGACCAGCACGCCGAGCGGACCTGGTTCGGGCGGAGGAACCCGGAACTTCTCGATCGACCGGTGGCCTATTTCTGTGCCGAGTTCGGTCTCCACAACTCGGTTCCGATCTACAGTGGCGGACTCGGCATCCTGGCCGGCGACCACTGCAAGACGGCGAGCGATCTGGGGGTCCCGCTGGTGGGGATCGGCCTTTCGTACATGAAGGGCTATTTCGACCAGCGGCTTCGGGCCGACGGATGGCAGGAAGACAGCGACGATCACGTCGATCCGGGCCTGACGCCCCTGGTGCCGGTCCGCGGTCGGCATGGCGAGCCACACCTGGCGGTCGTGAACACTTTCGGTCGGCCGGTTCACGTGCAGGTCTGGACGATGAAGGTTGGCCGAGTCCCGATTTACCTGCTCGACACCAACCTCGAGGAGAACCACCCGGAGGATCGGACGCTTCTCAGCAAGCTGTATGCGGGCGGACCGGACCTCCGGCTACGCCAGGAGTGGCTCCTGGGAGTGGGCGGAGTCCGGGTGCTTCGGGCGGTGGGGATCGATCCCGGCGTCTGGCATGCCAACGAGGGGCACGCGGCGTTCATGATGATGGAGCGGATCCGGGAGTTGGTGGTGGCGGGTTCCAGCTTCGAGGAGGCCGTGTCGCAGGTCCGGGCCACGACCGTGTTCACCACCCACACACCGGTTCCGGCTGGACACGACGCGTTCGAGGTCGAGCACCTGGCGGCGTGCGCCGGACCGATCTGGGAGGAGATGGGCATCAGCCGGGAGACCCTGTTCGACCTGGGGCTCCACGCCGGCGGCACTGATACGCGCTTTCAGATGACAGTGCTGGCCCTCCGCACGGCGGGCCGGGTCAATGGCGTGTCGGAGCGGCACGGCCAGGTGTCGCGAGAAATCTGGCAGCCGTTGTGGCCCGACCGCCCGCAAGACGATGTCCCGATCGGGGCGATCACCAATGGCGTCCATCTGGCGACCTGGATGGCCAACCCGATGATGGCGTTCCTTGACCGGGAACTCGGCCCCGACTGGGGGCTCCGGCTGGACGACCCAGCCTTGTGGGAGCAGATGCGACGCCTCGACCCGGGCGGGCTCTGGGCCACCCACCAGGAACTCAAGGGCACCCTGATGGGGTTCATCCGGGAGGACGCCCGGAAGCGATTCGCGACCCACTGGGATGCGGCCACCCAGGTCGTGGCGGCGGGCACGCTGCTCCATCCGTTTGCGCTGACGATCGGGTTCGCGCGCCGGTTTGCCACCTACAAACGGGCGTCCCTGATGTTCCAGGAGGTCGACCGGCTTCACCGCCTCCTCTGCGACAAGCGCCGCCCGGTCCAAATCATCTTTGCCGGGAAGGCGCACCCCGCCGACAACCCGGGCAAGAAGGTGCTCCAGGAAGTCTATCAGTACACGCACGACAAGTTCTTCGAGGGCCGGGTGGCGTTCCTCGAGGATTACGACATGCTGCTCGCCAGCGGACTCGTCCAAGGGGTCGACGTCTGGCTCAACCTCCCTCGGGTCCCGCTCGAGGCCTGCGGTACCAGTGGGATGAAGGCGGCCCTCAACGCCGTGCCGCAGATGGCCACGATCGACGGCTGGTGGGAGGAGGGGTACGACGGCACCAACGGCTGGGCCATTCCCTACCCTCACGACGACGACCCCGACCTGGCGGACGCGTCGGATGCGGAGCACTTCTATCGACTGCTCGAGGAAGAGCTGATCCCGCTCTACTACGATCGGGATCGCCACGGGGTCCCGCATGGGTGGGTCGACCGGATGCGGAACGCGCTTCGGGTCGGGTTCCAGCAGTTCACGGGCCGGCGGATGATCCAGCAGTACGCGGAGCGGTATTACCTCCCGGCGATGCGCCAAGACCCCTTCGCCGACGACCCACCGACCGGATGATCGAACGACGGTCGACCGAGCGAGCGCGGTTTCCGTTTTCCGCGCTGACCGCACCGAGCGGCGAGCCGGTGACGGTCGTGCACGTGGCGGCCGAGTACTACCCCTATGCGCGATCCGGCGGCCTGGCCGAAGCGGCCGCCAACCTGGCAAAGTTCCAGTCGCGCAGCGGAATTCGGAGTCTGGCGTTCCTGCCGCTGTACCGGAGCGCGCGAGACAAGGCTGGGGACCTGGTCGAGGCAATGGAGCCCTTCGAGGTGCCCCTCGGCGGCCGGCTGGAACGGGTCCGGATCCTTACCGAGCGCCAAGCGCCGCCGGGACCCCAGCTCTACTTCGTCGAGCACGACGAGTTCTTCGATCGGCCGAAACTCTACGGTGATTCCCAGGGCGACTATCCGGACAATCACCTCCGCTTTGCGTTGTTTGCCCTGGCTAGCGTCATGGCGTTCCCGACGGTAGCGCCGGGCCCCGTCCTGCTCCACGCCCACGACTGGCACGCGGCGCTGGCCCTGACGTATCTGCGGACCCGGTTCGCCGACGATCCCCGCTACCGGCGGGTGGCCGCGGTCCTCTCGGTGCATAACGCTGGGTATCAGGGTCACTACCCGGCCGCCACCATGGACGATTTCGGTCTTCCGGCGGCCCTGTTCAATTGGCGTCAGATGGAGTGGTACGGCAAGGTCAACCTGCTCAAGTCGGGGCTGGTGTTCACCGACGCGGCGGTGACGGTGAGCCCGAACCACGCCACCGAACTCCGGACCGCGGCGGGCGGATTCGGACTCCAGGAAGTGTTTGCCGCTCTCGGCACCCGGTTCTCGGGAATTCTCAACGGCATCGACGTCGACGCCTGGGACCCGACCAGCGACCGGCAGATCGCCGCGCCGTTCTCGGTCGAGGACCTTGCCGGCAAACTCACCTGCAAGCGGGCGCTCCAGGCCCGGTTCGGACTCCGACCCGACATCCGGACCCCGGTGTTCGGGATGGCGGCGCGGCTGGTGACCCAAAAGGGGCTCGAACTGGTGATCGGGAGCTACGATCTGTTTGAACTCGATGCCCAGTTCGTCTTCATCGGCGCCGGCGAGGCGCGGTTCGAGACGGCGCTCCGCCGCATCGCGGGCCTCCTCCCGGACCGGGTGGCGATCGACACCAACTTCACCGACGAACTCGAGCACCAGGTGATGGCGGGCGCCGATTTCCTGCTGATGCCCTGTCAGTACGAGCCCTGCGGCCTGACCCAGATGCGGGCGCAGCGGTATGGTGTCGCCCCGATCGTCCGGCGCGTCGGGGGGCTGGTGGACACCGTGGAGGATGGCGTGACCGGCTTCGTGTTCGATCCGTACGAAGCCGCCCCGCTCGTCGGCGCGGCGCTCCGGGGCATCGACACGTACTACAATCCGCCCGAGTGGACCAGGATGATCCGGACGGCGATGCAACGGGACTTCAGCTGGGAACGGTCGGTGGCGGCGTACCTGGATGTCTATCGGGACGTGGTCGCGCAACGCTGCTGACGATCGAGGACGTCATGGATCTGGTACTCGCGCTCCACAGTCACCTCCCGTACGTGCTCAACCACGGCCGGTGGCCGCACGGCTCCGATTGGATTTCGGAGGCGGCGGTCGACACGTACCTGCCCCTGCTCGAAATGCTGAACGCCCACCGGGTCGAGGGAGTCTCCTGCCCGATCACACTGGGCGTGACCCCCATCCTGGCCAACCAGCTGGCGCATCCGACCTTTGCCCGGGAACTTCGGGCCTTCTTTGCCCAGCGGCTCCTGGCGTGCGACGAAGCGATCGCCGATTTCACGAAGACCGGCGAAACGACCCTGACGCCGATCGCGGAGTTCTGGCGCGGTCGCCTGGCTCGGCTCGAACGGTTGTTCGAGCGGATCGACGGCAACCTGGTGGCGGCGTTTCGGCGCCACGAGGAAGCCGGCCGGATCGAGATCATGAGTTCGGCCGCGACCCATGGATTCCTCCCGCTGCTGGCTCGGGACGAGAGCATCCGGCTCCAGTTGGCGGTCGGCTTGAGCGAGCATCAACGGCTGTTCGGTCGAAAGCCGCGGGGATGCTGGGCGCCCGAATGCGCCTACCGCCCGCGCGGACGCTGGGCCCCCCACCCGGCGGCGCCGGTTCAGGCGGCCCGCCGCGGAATCGAAGAACACCTGGTGGACGCGGGGTACGGGTACTTCTTCTCGGACTCGCACCTGGCTCAAGCCGGCCGGACGCTGGGGCTCTACCGCGAACCGGACTTCCCGGATGGGTTCCTGCTCGCGTCCGACGATCCGCTCGATCTGCCGGCGGCCCGGTCGCCCTACCGCGCCTATCAGGTGTCGCCCCGCAAGGGCCACGGGGTGGTGGCCACCCTGGTTCGGGATCCGATCTCGTCCCGGCGGGTCTGGAGCCGCTATCAGGGGTACCCGGGCGACGGCGGCTATCTCGAGTTCCACAAGATCCGCTTCCCCGGAGGGCTCAAGTTCTGGCGGGTGACCGACAGCCACACCGACCTCGGCGACAAACTCCGGTACGATCCGAACGGTGCCCGGGCGCGGGCGCGTGATCACGCGGTCGATTTCGCCCGGCTCGTGGCGGCGGTGGCCAGTGATGCCGGCCCCGGCGCCGAGTTGATCGCGGTACCGTTCGATACCGAACTGTTCGGACACTGGTGGTTCGAGGGTGTCGATTTCCTCGGCGACTTGTACCGGGCCCTCCGCCACGGCCGCGGGCCGACGCCGAGCACGGCCACTGAGCACCTGGCCCGGACTCCGGCCCGGACGGCGGTGGAGCTGGCGGAGGGGTCCTGGGGCGCCAACGGCGACTTCAGCAAGTGGCTCAACCCGGCCACCGAGTGGACCTGGCTTCGGCTCTGGCCTGCGGAGGAGCGATTCTGGCGGATTGCGCCGGCCGCACTCGAGCGGGGCGAGGCGCGGGCGGTGCTGGCGCAGGC
>CADEGB010000358.1 GCA_902826755.1 uncultured Gemmatimonadota bacterium | reverse complement strand
GCGTACCCCTGGGTGGCATCGAAGTGATCGTCGGAGTTCCCGGTGGCCACCATGAAGCGGTGGTTGACGGTGCCGCCGAACCACTCGAAGCCGTCGTCGAGGCCGTTGCGGACCTGGACGAACTCGATCAGCGAGCCCCGACCGACCCCACCCATGGTCAGGTTGTTGAGCTAGTTGTTCGGCGCCACTTCCCGGCCGCCGTACTCGATCACGACGTACTTCAGGGTGCCGCTGTTGTCGTCGGCGTTGCCGCCGCCGTAGATCGGGCCGTTGCCTTCGAGCTGGCCCTGGTTCTGGCCGCCCGTCGGATTCCGGGTGCCGAACGCCGGCGCCGGTCCAAGCGCGGTGCTGCCCTCGTTGATCGGCGCCCAGCCGGCGATCGCCAGACCGGCCCAGCACCCCTTGGTCTTCGAGGCGTCCGTCCCGGTGCAGGTGAAGATGATCGGCTCGCGGGCGGTGCCGAGGGCCTGGATCTGGCCCTCCCGCTCGATGTAGAGCGCGGCCACGGTCGGCGGACGCTGACCCTCGATCTGGGTGCCAGCCTCGATCGTCAGCACCGCGCCGCTGTTGACCCGAATGACCCCGGCCAACTCGTAGACCGTGTTGGCGGTCCAGGTGGTGTTGCTGGTGATGTCGGCGGACACGACCACCCGGCCGCGGGTCACGAGGGCCCGGCCCGGGATGATTTCGCCGACGACCTGCTGGTTGTTGCCGACGGCCTCGTTAGCCACCGCCGACGCGTCGAAGATCGAGATGTCGCCGGAGTTGGTGGCGCTGACGGAGCCCGGGGGCAGGGCGTCGCCAGCTTCGCCGAGACCGGGGGCATTGAACGGGAAGACGTTCCCCGCGATGGCCGCGTCTTTGCCGATCGAGCCGAAGGCGCCAGCCGCCTCGCTGTTGATGAACACTTCGGCGTTGCCAACGCTCACCGACGCCAGATAGAAGGCGTCGCCGGCGATGCTGATCGAACCATTGAGGTCCGCGTCGCCGTACCGAAGGTTGTCCCGGTAATCGCCGGGCGTCCGCTGCGGGCCGATGGCCTCGCCGCCGAACCGGGTCCGCCACTCGGCGAGCCCGATTCCGCGCCGCGCCTCACCAACCGAAAGATCGGCGGCCACGACAGTGGGGATGCCGCCGCGGATGCGGGCGGCCTTGAGCGACTGGGTGGCCGCGTCGTCGAGTTCGAACCGGAGCCCCGAAAGGTAGCCCTCGGAACGGACCTTGAACGCGAACACCGCGGTGCGGCCGCGGAGGCCGCTGGTGCCGAGGTTGGCGAAGGTGATCGCGCCGCGATCCGCGCTGCCGTCGTTGGCGATCGCGAACGTCTCGCCCATTTCCTGGCCGACGTACTCGAGCTGATTGACGTCGAACCGGATCCGGCCCTGCAACCCGATGATCGGGTCGGAGGACTGATTGTCGATGACCAGCGCGACGGCGATCTGGTCGCCCGCCCGCGCCGTGCCGCTCGACACCTGAAGCGACATGTCGGCCGGGGCCGTCGGGGTGGTCTCGGTGAGGTCCGGTTCCCGGCAGGCGGCGATGGCCACGAGGGCCAGCGCGGCGAGGGGGGCCCGGAACCGCCCGTTGCTGAATGCGTTCATGCCTTGAATTCTCCCTGTCGAACAGTGGAGACCGGGGACTGGCGGGGCGGGAAGGTGCCCCGCCAGTCGACGGTCGATTCCCTTACGGGAGGGTCAGCGGAGCGATGCTGATCGAGAACGACGACGTCACGTCGTTGAACCCGGCGTCCACGACCTGGAGACCAGTCACCAGCGCGTTGACGGTCGCCGCGGCGCCCGACCCGATCGTGAAGTCGAGCCGGATCACGCCCTGGTTCCCGCTCAGACCAGCCGCCGCCGTGGTCAACGCCCCGACGCTGATGAC
This sequence comes from uncultured Gemmatimonadota bacterium, assembly GCA_902826755.1. Taxonomy (GTDB): domain Bacteria; phylum Gemmatimonadota; class Gemmatimonadetes; order Gemmatimonadales; family GWC2-71-9; genus SHZU01. Next base: position 3,023 of record CADEGB010000358.1, on the reverse strand, counting down.
CGACGCCGGCGGGTTGGTGGCGAAGAAGTTCGGGAACGCCGGCGAGCCGGCGGCCGAGTTGGCCGAGTAGGTCAGCCGGGACGAGTTGCCGTTGACGTCGAAGCCGAGCGACCCGACGTTGCCGGCGGTGACGTTGACCCGGAGTTCGAGGGTCGCGGTCGTGCCCGACACCGTCCAGGTGCCGACCAGCTGGTTCGGAGCGGCCGGCGTGCAGGTGACGGTGAAGTTGACCGTCGCCACGGCGCCCGCGCTCGCGACGTTGTACGGCTGGCTGGCCGGAGCGGTGCAGTTGCTCGGCAGGTTGGACACCGCGACGGTGCCGCTACCCACCGGGACCGTGGCGATGTTGTACGCGCCCGAGGCGGCCGTGGTGGCCGATCCGCCGGGCGTCGCGGTCAACGTGGCGCCGGCGATCCCGCCGCCGAGGCTGCTGGTGACGGTACCGGCCACCGACCCGGTCGGGACGGCGCAGGTGACGGTGAAGTTGGCGGTCGCGGTGCCACCGTTGGTCACGGTGACCGACTGCGGAGCCGGCACGGTGCAGCTGGCCGGGAGGCCGCTCAGGCTGACGGTCTTCGGCCCAGTGGTGACGCTGGCGATCGAGTAGGTGCCGGCGGCGCTGGTGGTGCCGGTGAAGCCGCCGCTGTTGACGGTGACGGTCGCGCCGCTGATGGCGCCGATCTGCGGGCTCGACACGGTCCCGGTCACGGTCCCGGTCGGCACGCCGCCGCTGGCGTTCTGGAGGTCGGCGGCCACGAGCAGCCGGGCCCGGAAGGTCCCAACGGTCGGATCGACGTAGAAGCCGACGCTCTGCGAGGCGGTGGTGGCGCCGGGCGCGACCGGCGCGCCGTACTCCTCCCACCGGAAGCAGTCGTTCGACCCGGCCGGGCAGCCGGTGTCGTTGAAGAAGTTGTGCGGCGCGCCGGTCCAGACGGTGTTCGACTCGATCTGGCCGAAGCTCGGCAGTTCGACGATCACGTCATTGCCCTGGCCACCGGTCGAGGTGCCGCCGGAGGTGGTGGTGACGCTCAGGTCGAACGGGAACAGCAGGACGCCGGAGGTCCCGGCGGGCGGGATCGGGAACACCGTCGGCCCGACCAGCTGGGCCGCGTTCAGCTTGTTCGTCATGCTGACGTCGAACGTGACGCAGACCTTGCCCGGCTGGCCCGCGACGCCGCCGGCGCAGGGCGCGCCGACCAGCGAGGACGCGAAGTTCGAGGCGGCCACCTCGATCACGTCACCACCGAGGAGCGAGAACTCGGGGCCGGCCGCGCCGGAGAAGCTCGGCGCCAGCCCTTCGACCGTCCGGCCGGGCGAGGTCACCTTGACCTTGCCGTTGCGGGTGTCGACGTCGAAGATGAACGCTGCGGCCTTCAGGGTGGGATTGACCGGCGGCTTCTCCTCGGGGATCGTCGGCGGTTCGACGAACGACTCGCCGAGACCGCTGCAGGCGGCGGTCCCGAGCGTGAGAGCGGCAACCGTCAGGTTGCCGAGACGGTTGACAAACCGTCCGATGGAACGACCAAACTCCATGATACGCCTCCGACACTGTGGGGGGGATGAGCGAGCGGGAGGGCCCCGACTCGTCGCCCACAAGGTCGTCCGCGTCGGTCACATCGGACGGACGACCAACGTTCGGATCTGGTCACGAAGTGAGCCCCACTCCGAGCGAGATCGTCATCCGTCGTGACCGGGATGTGATGTCGCGCGGAGTGAGGTGCCGACCGCTCATGGCAGCGTCAGCGGATCCACCGAAATCCGCCCCGTAAAGGTGCCGGAAACGTCGGCGAACGAGGCGTTCTGAGCGGCCACGCCGGAGAGGGTTCCCGTTACCGTGGTCGGCGCGCCCGCCAGGATCGTGAACGTCAGCTTGATGATGCCGACGTCCCCGGTCAGCCCACCCGACGCCGTCGTCAACGCGCCGAACGCGATCGTCGTGGCCGGCGGGGACGTCGCGAAGGTGTTCGGCATGGCCGGGGCGGTCGCGGCCGAGCTTCCCGTGTACTGGAGCCGGCTCGATCCGGGAGCGAACGAGGCCTCGAGCACCGCCAGGTTACCGGACACCATGCTGGCCCGGACTTCGAGCGTGGCCGTCGTGCCGCTGACGGTCCACTTGCCGGCCAGTGCGTTGCCGCTCGGCGCCGCGCAGGTGACCTCGAAGCTGACGTCCACCGTCTGACCCGCGCTGGCGATGGTGTAGGGCTTGGTGGCCGGGGCGGTGCAACCCGACGGAAGGGCCCCGACCGACACCGTCCCGCCCCCGACCGGAACGGCGGCGACGGTGTACTGGCCCGAGGCGTTGGTCGTCGCGCTCCCGCCCGGCGTCACGGAAACGCTCGCGCCCGCGATCGCCGTGCCGCCCGCGCCGGCTCGTTTGACCGTGCCGGTTACCGTCCCGGTACCGGTCGCGGTGCAGGTGACCGAGAAATCGACGGTCACGTTCTGACCGGCCGAGGCGACGGTGTACGGCTTCGCCGCCGGCGCGGTACAACCGGTCGGGAGGCCGCTTACCGCGACGGTCCCGCTTCCGACCGCCACATTGCCGATCGTGTATTGGCCCGTGCCGGCGGTCGTCGCCGATCCGCAAGGCGAACTTCGGTGCCGTCGCGGCGCCACACGCTTTGACGGTGATCCGGTTGAGCCCGGGGGCGAGGGTGACGGTCGTCGCCAGGCGATCGATGTCGAGCTCCCGGTAGGCCGTGTCTTCGAGCACGGGGGCGCCGTTGTAGAAGACCTTGAACGCTCCGGTGGCACCCACCCACAAGGTGATGGGGCGGGGGGCCTTGCTGTCGCCCTTGGCGCGGACGAACGTGGTCGCGAAGGCGCAGACGTTCTCCCGAGGGCGCAGCAAATCCCCGAAATCGAGCCAACCGTAGGAGGAGCCCCGCTCGAGCGCCCTCCACCGAACCGGCCGCTCTTTGCCGTCGTAGGCGCGCCCCGGCACGATCGGCTGATCGAGCTCCTGCTCAGGGGCGAGGGCCTCGGTGAGGCCGGTCTTGTTTTCGTTGTCGAAGGGGCCGACG
>CADEGB010000357.1 GCA_902826755.1 uncultured Gemmatimonadota bacterium | reverse complement strand
AGAACGAGGAGCGACACGGCGGCGGTGATCACCAGCACCGGCGCGACGCCCTTCTTGAAGTCGCGGATCTGCTCACCCTTCTTGGCCGCGATCATCGCGGCCCAAACCACGACGGCAAAACGGGCCAATTCCGACGGCTGGAAGGTCCCGCCCGGAAAGCGGATCCAGCGGCGCGCCCCGTTCCGTTCCGGAGCAATCGACTCGAGTCCCGGGATCAGCAGCATGACGAGGAGGACCGCCGTGAACCCGAGCAGGGGCCACGCGATGTCGCGCCATCGCCGGTAGTCGATCCGCGCGGCCACCATCAGGGCCAGGGCGCCGAGCGCCGCGCCGGACAGCTGCTTGAGCACTTCCCGGAGGCCGGCGCTGTGGTAGCTCGCCGCCGAATAGACGCTGGCGATCCCGAAGACCGTCAGGGTGGCCGCGATCACGGCCAGCAGTCGGGTTTCCCAGCGGACTTCGCCGGGATGGTCGACGGTGGTGGCGCTCACATGGCCTCCACCAGGGCTCGGAATCGGCCGCCCCGCTCTTCGTAGTTCGTGAACATGTCGTAGCTGGAACAGGCCGGCGACAGCAGGACCGCGTCGCCGGAACGGGCCAGGCGGGCCGCCAGCGCCATGACCTCGTCGAAGCGGCCGCCCTCCACCACCTCGACCGCGCCTCGGAGGTCGGCCACGATCAGGGGCTTGGCCTCGCCGAAGGCGATGACGACGCGGCACCGCCCGAGTTGCCCGGCCAGCCGGGTGTACGGTTCGCCCTTGTGACGACCGCCGAGCAGGAGCACGAAGGGACGATCCATGGCGGCGATCGCCACCTCGGTTGAGGAGATGTTGGTGGCCTTCGAGTCGTTGAGCCAGAGGACCCCGCCGACTTCGCGAATCGGCTCCATCCGGTGTTTCAGGGCGGCAGCCCGCCCGAGCCCGGCGGTGATCGCCGAGACCGGGAGGCCAAGCGCGTGCACCGCGAGGGCCGCCGCGAGGGCGTTGGCGACGTTGTGATCGCCGAGGAGCGGGAACCGGGCCCGGTCGATGACCGGAACGTCGCCGACCTTGAGGCTCGCGGCGTCCCGGTCGAACCAGCCATCGGCCGGCGCGGTTACCGAGAACCGGCGGCGGCGTCCGCGGAGGGGCGGGATCCACTGCTCCGAGTTGGCGTCGTCGGCGTTGGTCACCCAGAACGAGTCGGGCGTCGCGTTGGCGAACAGCCGGAGTTTGTCGCGATAGTACTCCTCGAGACTCGGGTATCGATCGAGATGGTCCGGCGCCAGGTTGGTGACGACGCCGACGGTGGGACGGACGGTCGGCATGTCGTGAAGCTGGAAGCTCGAGAGTTCGACGGCGAGAATGTCGGGGCGGTCGGCGGCGAGCGCGATTTCCGAGAGGGGCGTCCCGATGTTCCCGGCGGTGCGGGCCCGCCGCCCGGCCGCCTCGAGCAACTGCCCCACCAAGGCCGTCGTGGTGGTCTTTCCATTGGTGCCGGTGATGGCGACGTACGGCATTCCCTCGCCGAGGGCCCGGAGGCCGAGTTCGGCCTCGGCCCAGATCGGCACCCCGGCATCCCGGGCGGCCGCGACCGGGGCCGCCCCCGGCGGGACCCCCGGCGAGAGCACCACCAGCCGGGCCGCCGCGATCCGATCGGTATCGTGACCCCCGACCGTGACGTCGGCGCCTAACGCTCGGAGGGCCGCCGCCGTCGCTTCGAGCCCGGGGCCCTGGCCGCCATCGGAGGCGTACACCTCGGCGCCGGCCGCTCGGAGCAGCCGGGTCGCGGCCGAACCGCTCCGACCGAGGCCGATCACGGCCACCTCCCCGGCGCGCCCGGGCACGTCCAGCCAGGTCATCCTACCGGACCTTGAGCGTCGCCAGCGCCACCAGGGCGCAGAGGAGTCCGAGGACCCAGAACCGGACCACCACCTGGGTTTCGGGCCAACCCTTCTTCTCGAAATGGTGGTGAAGTGGCGCCATTCGGAACACCCGATGGGCGTCGGCGTACTCGCGGCCCCGGGTCCGCTTGTGCCACTTGTACACGCCCATCTGAAGGATGACTGACACCTGCTCCGCGACGAACACCCCGCCGATGATCACGAGGAGAAACTCAGCCCGCAGCAGGATCGCCACGGTCCCGAGGGCCCCCCCGATGGCGAGACTCCCGGTGTCGCCCATGAAGACCTGGGCCGGATGGGCGTTGAACCAGAGGAAACCGAGGGCCGCACCCATCAGCGCGGCGCAGAACACCGTCAACTCGCCGGCGCCCGGGAGGTAGTAGAAATTGAGGTAGGTCGTGGTGTCGATCCGTCCGAACAGATACGCGAAGAACGCGAACGTGGCGGCCGCGATGGCCGTGAGTCCGGTGGCGAGTCCGTCGAGCCCGTCGGTCATGTTGACCGCGTTGCTGCTCCCGGTCACGACGAAGGTCACGAACCCGATGTAGGTGATCGGGAGGAACAGCACCACGGTGTACTTGAGGAACGGCAGCACCGAGGCCGTGGCCGGCAGGGTGGTTTCCGGTACCACGGGCTGGAGCCACAGGTAGAGGCCCAACGCGATACCGAAGGTCATCTGGCCGATCAGTTTCCACCGCGCCACGAGGCCGCGCGGCTTCCCCTGCACCACCTTCAAATAATCGTCCAGGAATCCGATCGCTCCGGTCCACAGGGTCGCGAGGATCGCCACCAGGACGAAACGGTTGGTGAGCGGGGCCCAGAGGAGCGTCGGCACCACGGTGGCGAGCAGGATGATGAACCCGCCCATCGTCGGGGTGCCCCGCTTGACCTCGTGGTTGGCCAGGAGCCCGGTCCGGACCACCTGTCCAACCTTGAGCGCGTGCAGTCGGGCGATGATCGCCGGCCCGGCCGCGAACGCGATCAGGAGGGCCGTCACCACCGCGCCGGCCGCCCGGAAGCTGATGTAGTTGAAGAGATTGAAGATGATGTAGTCGCGGCCCAGCGGAGCCAGCAGGTGGTAGAGCATCGAGGTCTCGACCCTAGTGGGCGATTCGTGAAGTCAGCGTCGGGATGATCCGCTCGAGCGCGACGCCGCGGGAGCCCTTGAGGACCACCAGTTCGTCGCCGACCAGCCTCGGCCCCAGCGCCTCGGCCATCGTCACGGCGTCGGGCGCGGTGATCAGTCGGTTGCCGAGCCGGTCCCGGTAGGGCGCCAGCGCCGGACCGAAGTCTCCGACCGCGGCCAGCAGGTCCGGTTCGAGGGCCGCCAGTCGGGCCGCGATCTCGGCATGGAAGCGATCGGCGTCGGGGCCGAGTTCCCGCATGGTGCCGACCACGAAGACCAGTCGCCGGGCGTCCCGGATCCGCGTCACCAGATCGATCAACGCCTCGAAAGAGGCCGGATTGGCGTTGTAGCTGTCGTTGAGCACGGTGAGGCCGCCGAGCCGAGTCAGTTGGCCCCGTCCGTCGGGAATGGTAACCGCCTCGAGCGCGCGCGCCACCGCGCGCGGGTCGAGCGCGAGTTCCCGCCCCACCGCCCAGGCCAATGCCGCATTGGCCGCCTGGTGAAGTCCGAGTTGCCCGACCACGAAGGACATGCCGTCGAAGGTGACTTCGGGCCGCCCGTCCGGGCGGAGGACGACGGCGGTGGGCGCCACGTCGGCCGGGGCCAACCCGGCGGTCACGACCCGGTGTGCGAGGAGTCGGGCGCCGGCCGCGACGGCCGGATCGGCGCCTCCGATGATCGCCACCGGCACCCCGGCGGCCAGCGAGAGCTTCTCGCGCCGAACGCCGTCGAGCGAGCCGAACCCCTCGAGGTGCCCGGCGGCCACGTTGGTGATGACCGTGATCGACGGTTCGATGATCTCTCGATACCGAGCGATTTCGCCCGGGAGGTTGGCGCCCGCCTCCACCACCAACGCCTCGGTATCGTCCGGGGCCTCGAGGATCGTCTGGGGCACGCCGACCAGGTTGTTGAGGTTCTTGCGGGTGGCGTGGACCCGGAATCGGGTGGCCAGGGCCGCCGCCAGCATTTCCTTGGTCGACGTCTTGCCGTTGGTGCCGGTCACCGCCACCACGGGACCGGCCAGCGTCCGCCGCCGGTATCGGGCCAGCAGGCCGTAGCCGTGGAGGGGGTCGGCCACGTCGTAGCTGCGGAGGCCGGGGACCGGCGGCGTGCCGGTCCGGACCACCGCGCCGAGCGCGCCGGCCTCCCGGGCCTGGTCGAGAAACGCATGCCCGTCGAAACGGTCGCCGGACAGGGCCACGAACAGGGAACCCCGCTCGAGCGTTCTGGTGTCGGTGACGATCGAGGAGAACTCGAGGCCGTCATCGCCCGGGCCGAGGCCGAGCGCGGCGCGAACCGCTCGATCGGTCCACCGCATCACGAGCGGCCACCGAGTACGTCGGCGACGATCTCGCGCTCGTCGAACGGGAGATACTGCTTTCCGACGATCTGGTAGGTCTCATGGCCCTTCCCGGCCAGCACCACGGTGTCGTCCGGACTGACGTCGGCGAGTACCTGGCGGATTGCCTCGCGTCGGTCGGGAATCCGACGGAATGCCGCGCCGGCGGGGAGGCCTCCGACGATGTCGTCGATGATCGGTTCCGGGTCCTCGGTGCGAGGATTGTCCGAGGTCACGACCACCAGGTCGCTTCGTTCGGCCGCGAGCCGGCCCATGATGGGGCGTTTGCCTTTGTCTCGGTCGCCGCCGCAGCCGAAGAGGACGATCAGCCGCCCGGCCGTGATGGGCCGGAGGGTGTCGAGGACTCGCTCGAGGGCGTCCGGTTTGTGGGCGTAGTCGCGGATCACCAGGCAGGGACGTTCAGCCAGGCGTTCCATCCGGCCCGGAACCTGGGGCGCGGTGGCGAGGCGATCGACCACGATGCCGAGCGGAAGTCCCAGCCCGAGGGCGCACGCGGCCGCGCCGAGCGCGTTGGCGACATTGAACGCACCGGGGAGCGGGATCCG
>CADEGB010000356.1:2356-4927 GCA_902826755.1 uncultured Gemmatimonadota bacterium | reverse complement strand
AGCTCGAGCTGGGCCGCCTTACCGAGGGCCTCGCCGAGGTCGCGGACGACTCGGGGCAAGCGCCCGAACAACTCCGTGATCGGGGCCAGCCGGGCCCGGAGCACTCCGGCATGAAGCGCCCGGACCAAGGAATCGATCTGCCCCGTGGCCGACTCGAGCTCCGCGTCGACCCGCCCCGCGCTCAGGTTGACGAGCCGGTTGCGGGCAATCACCAATTCGCCGGCCAGCTGAAGCAGCTCGTCGAGGCGGGCCGGGTCGATCCGGGCGGCCCGCATCGCCGGGCGCCCGGCAGCCGGGGCAGCCGGCGAGGTCGGCTCGGCCGCGAGCGAGGGCGTGGCGGTGGCCGCGAATCGCTCGATCGCTTCGGCCAGGGGCGCCGCGTCGGGCACCGGAAGCCCCTGGGTCGCGGGCTCGAGGCCTCGCTCGACGACGTCGACCGCCCGGAACAACAGGCCGATGACGGCCTTCGATGCCGGCATCTCGCGCCGGCGGATCGCCTCGAGGAGGTGCTCGGCGCCGTGCGCGACGGCGACGATCTCCGCGTAACCCATGGCGGCCGAGGAACTCTTCAGGGAGTGGAACGCTCGGAACAACTCGGCGACGGGGGCGAGGTCGTCCGGTCGCCGCTCCCACGACAGCAACTCGGCCGAGGCGAGCTTCAGGTACTCCCGGCCGTCGGCGAGGTAGAGCGCGGTGTAGCGGCCGAGATCCACGGCCACCTCACCCCAACAACCGCTGGACCGCCTCCAGGACCCGGGACGGCTGGAAGGGCTTGACCACGAAGTCCTTGGCGCCGGCCTGAATCGCTTCCACCACCAGCGCCTGTTGCCCCATGGCGCTGCACATCAGGATCCGAGCCTCGGGATTGTCCTTGCAGATGGCGCGGACCGCCTCGATGCCGCCCATGGCGGGCATCACGATGTCCATCGTCACCAGATCGGGCTTGAGTTCCCGGTAGCGCTGAACGGCCTGCTCCCCGGTCTCGGCCTCGCCGACGACTTCGAAGCCAGCCTGGGTCAGGATGTCCGCGATCATGGTCCTCATGAACATCGCGTCATCGCAAACGAGCACGGTGTGCGCCACGAGAAGTCCTCCCCCACGAGTTTCCGAGCCGGGACGACCGGCGTCGGGTCCTGCTCCGTTGTCGGCGGCGCGCTCAGGCCGCGGGGCCGAAGATCGGATCGAGCGCCCGCTCGATATCGAACCGGTCGGGCGAGGATCCCTCCGTCTCGAGGTCGAGCACTTCATCGACCCCGACCGCCACCCGGCCGCCCCGGAACCGGAGCACCACGAGCCAAGGCGATGGCCCCGCCGATGCCGCCGGAACCCCCAAGAGGTCGGCGGCCCGGACGACGGTGACCAGCACGCCGCGCACATTCGCGACACCTTCGACCGGGGCTGCAACTCCCGGCACCCCGGCAAGGCGTATTCCCGTGCAAACTTCGCGCACGGCGGTGATCGGGAGGGCAAACCGTCGCTCCCCGACCCGACATACGACCACCCGACCGGTTGCCTGGCTAGTCATCAGAGGCTCGGTAGAACCCAAGATACGTCAGGCAACGAGGCGGATCAACTTGACCTGCAACGAGTTGCAGACCCGGGACGAGATCGGGTGGCCACTCGCTCCGGAAGCTGAGCCGCTTGCCGGAGATCGGGTGCTGGAAGATCAGGAGGGCTGCGTGGAGGGCCTGCCGGGGTACTGCGGCGGCGACGCGTTCCGCCAGACCCCGGGCGGGGCCGGTAATGCGCCGGGCCCCACCCGCCCCGTAGACCGGATCCCCCACCACGGGGTGTCCAATGCTTTGGAGGTGGACCCGGATTTGATGGGTCCGGCCGGTGTGCAGCTCGGCCCGAAGCAGTTCCGCCACGTCAAAACGGCCGACCACGGAAAAATCGGTCCGGGCCGGGCGGCCGTCGGGGCGAATGACCATCCGCTTCCGGTCGGTCTGGTGCCGGCCGATCGGGGCGTTGACCTCCTGCGGCGACGAGGAGAGATGACCCCACGACAAAACGGCATAGGCGCGCTTGACGTTCCGGGCCGCGATGGCGGTGCCGAGCCGTCGATGGGCCAGGTCATTCTTGGCGATGACCATCAGGCCCGAGGTGTCGCGGTCGAGGCGATGGACGATGCCGGGGCGACCGCCCGGACCTTCGGCCAGCGTGGTACCACGGGCCACCAGGGCGTTGACGAGGGTGTCGTCCCAATGGCCCGGTGCTGGATGGACGACCAGGCCGGCCGGCTTGTCGATGACGGCGAGGTGCTCGTCCTCCCAGCAGACCGTGAGCGGAATGTCGTGCGGGGCGAGCACTCGGGGGGGCGACTCGTCGTCGAGGGTGACGACGACCTCTTCGCGAGTGGCGAGGGTGCGAGAGGCCCTGGCCACCTGACCGCCGACCGTGACCTGCCCGGCCGCCACGAGACGGGCGGCTTGGGTGCGCGACAGACTCAACTGGTCGGCGAGAAAACGATCGAGTCGCTCGGTGGCGGGGGCGCGAACGGAGAACGCGACGGTAGCCAGGGGGCCTCAGGCCGTTCCCGCTCGAGCCGCCTCGCGCGCTTTGCGGGCGTCC
>CADEGB010000356.1:0-2346 GCA_902826755.1 uncultured Gemmatimonadota bacterium | reverse complement strand
GAACGTCGGAAAGCGGCTGAGCCCCAGTCCGACGTCGACGAAGTCGACCACACCGATGTCGTGGCGGATCCGATCGATCAGGTTACCCGTGGCGCCACCGACGACGAGCGCCGCCGCGATCTGGCGGAGCCACTCGTTCCAGTCGGCGGCCCGAGCCCGCCAGGCGATCCCGACCACCGCCACCGCGGCGATGGTCATGAAGATCCAGCGCGAATACGGGCCGAGATGGAAGCTGAACGCGGCGCCCGGGTTGTAGGCGAGCCGCCAGCGGAGCCAGTCGCCGACGACCTCGACCGGCACGTACGGCACCAGCGCGGCCTCGGCCCATCGCTTGGTGACGATGTCGGCGACGATCCAGACCAGCGCCAGCGGCCAGAAGACCCGATGCGCGCTAACGCCGCTTCTCATCCTCTTCCTTCTCCTTGCAGCTGATGCAGAGCCGGGCGTGCGGCAAAGCGTCGAGCCGTTCGAAGGCGATCTCCTTGCCGCAGGTGTGGCACCGGCCGAACTGATCGGGCGCGGCGTACAGCCGCCGGAGCGCCTGATTGACGTGCCAGAGGTAGCGGCCCTCCTGCGAGGCGAAGAGGAACTGTTTTTCCCGCTCCATCGTATCGGTGCCCTGGTCCGCCATGTGGAACGAGTAGGAGGAGAGGTCCCCGTCGGAATTCTGGAGCGTCGAGTTGAAGGCGTCGTCGTAGTACCCGAGCTCCTTCATGACGCGGGCCCGCTCGTCGAGCAGTCGGTGCTCCAGGTGCTTGAGCTGTTCTTTGTTCATCTGCCACCTCGGTCGATCATTCGATGCCTCCGGCCCATTGGCGGACCGTGAGGATCGCGTGAGTGTCATCGATGCGTGTCTCGTCGCGCGCATCGCAGGGGTCCAGCACCGCGCCGATCTCGAGGGATCGGGCTAGGGTTTCTCCTCGAATGAAGCTGTCATGCTCCCGGACCGCGGCGAGGACGTCGGCGTCGCCGTCGACGGCCAGCGCGATCCGGACGGTGTAACGGTAGCCGGCGTCTTTCCGGAGTCGTTGGACCCGGCTCACCACTTCCCGCGCCAGGCCCGAGCGGGCCAGGTCGGGTGTGATGGTCGGATCGAGCGCCACGACGAACGTCCCGGCGCTCTGCACCAGCCAGTCCGAGGTCACCTCTCGCTCGACGACGACGTCCTCGGGCAGGATCTCGATCGCCTCGCCCGCCAGCGCGGCGGCGACCGGGCGACCCTCCTCGAGGGCCCGAAGCGCCTCCGGCTCGAGACCGGCGACCACTGCCGCCACCTCGGGCGTCCGTTTGCCGAACCGCTTGCCGAGGGACCGGAAATTGGCTTTGGCGCGGAGGCGGACCAACTCGGCGTCGGACGAGACCAGTTCGATCCGCCCCACGTTGACTTCCTGGGCCAGGAGGTCGAGGAGTTCGTGGAACCGGGCGTTGTCGACGCCTTTCGGCACCGCCACCCGCATCGTGGCCAGTGGCTGGCGGACCCGCCGATTGCCGGCCTCCCGCGCGCTCCGGCCGAGCGACGCCAGCCGGCGGATGCCGTCCATTGCCCGCTCCAGGTCCCGATCGACGCGGGTCGGATCGACGGCTGGAAAATCCGCCAGATGCACCGAGGTGCCCGCGAGGGCTCGGTGGAGCCAGTCGCTGGCAAACGGGGCGGCCGGGGCGATCAGCCGGGCCACGGTGACGAGACAGTCACGGAGGGTCCGGACCGCCGCCGGGTCCGCCTCGCGATCGGGTGCCCAGAACCGCGAACGGCTCTGCCGGACGTACCAGTTCGACAACTCCTCGACGAAGTCCATCACCGCGCGAACGCCGGTGGTAGCGTCGTAACCGTCCCACGCCGCGGTTACCGCGGCCACCGTCGAGGCGAGCCGGCTCCGGATCCAGCGATCCAGTAGCGTTTCCTGGCCCCCGTCCGTTGCCGGACCGCCGGCATAGAGCGCCAGGAAGGTGTAGGTGTTCCGCAGGGTGTTGAGGAAGCCGCCGGCCGCATCGGGGATGGCGGTTCGATCGAACGGCTTGGGCAGCCATACCTGGCTCGACGCGAGGAGATACAGGCGGACCTGATCCGCACCGAATTCTCCGACGGCCTCCCACGGGTCGACGACGTTCCCCTTGCTCTTCGACATCTTGTGGCCCGCGGCGTCGAGCACCAGCTCATTGACGACCACGTTCCGATAGGGAGCCCGATCGAACACGGTGGCCCCGATGGCGAGCAGCGAGTAGAACCAGCCCCGCGTCTGATCCACCCCTTCACAGATGAAATCGGCGGGAAAGTGGGCTTCGAACTCGTCGGCGCCCTCGAACGGGTAGTGCCACTGCCCGTATGGCCTCGAGCCCGATTCGAAC
>CADEGB010000355.1 GCA_902826755.1 uncultured Gemmatimonadota bacterium | reverse complement strand
CCGGCGACCTGGCGTCACTGAAGGGCAAGTCATGGGACGTCGTCATCGACATCCCGAATTCCCTGCCCCGATGGATCCGGGACGCCTCGCAGGTTCTGGCCTCGGCCGCCCCTCGCTTAATCTTAATCTCCACCATCTCCGTCTACGGCGATCCACCTCACCCACCGGACGAGAACGCCCCCCTCGAGACGTGGAAGAAGTCCACCGACCCGATGATATCAGGCAGTTGACGGCGCCCCATTTCGAGGACTACGGCGCCCTCAAGGCCCTCGCGGAACGGGAGGCGGAGAAATGGTGGCCCGGGCGGACGACGATCATCCGGCCCGGCGTGATCGTCGGGCCACGGGACGACTTCGATCGCTTCATGTACTGGGCAACCCGGGTCGAACGGGGAGGCGAGATCCTCGCGCCGGGCGCGCCGACGGATCCAGCGCAGATCATCGATGGGCGGGACTTGGCCGAATGGGTCATCCGGATGGCGGAGTCGGGTACGGTCGGGACCTACAACGCGACCGGCCCCAAGGCGCGGCTCTCGTTCGCGGAGCTGCTTTACGGGATGCGGGCGGTGGGAAGCGGGGACAATGCGATCCGCTTTACCTGGGTGCCGGCCGAGTTCCTGGCCCAGCACAAGGTCGAGCCATGGAGCGATCTGCCCCTCTGGATGCCGCCCGGCTCGGCCTCCCAGCATGTCCTGAACGTCAGGGTCGAACGAGCCGTAGCCGCCGGGCTCAGATACCGGCCGCTGGCCGATACCGTGCGGGACAGCCTGGCGTGGTTCAGGACCCTGCCGGAGGCGCGCCAGGCCAAGCTGCGGGCCGGCCTGACGCCCGTGCGGGAGGAGCAGGTCCTGGCCGCGTGGCGGTCCAGGGCCGGCGGCTGAGCTGTCCGCCGGCCCCGCACCGGGTTACTTGACGTCGATCACTTCGACCGTGAAGACGAGGACCGCGTTAGGCGGGATCGGGCCGCTGCCACCAGCCCCGTACCCCAGGTCCGGCGGAATGACCAGCAGCCGCTTCCCGCCAACCCGCATCCCCGGAATCCCTTCGTCCCACCCGCGGATGACCCGACCCGCTCCGGCGACGAACGTGTACTCGCCTTGGTCGAAGCCCTTGGCGTCGGGCAGCACCCCCGCATACCGGGCGGTGACGGACTTGCCCGTCTCGGCCAAGGTACCCGTCCCAACGGCGAGGTCCTTGTAGTACAGCCCATTGGGCATCTTGGTCATGGCGGCCAGGTCGACGCCGAGGCTCGGGTCGAACGTGGTCGTCTCGATGACCGACCCGGCGGGGGCCGCCGCCGGGGTCTGAGTCGGCGCCGCATTCGGCGCGTCGGCCGCCTTCTTGTCACAGGCCCCCAGTGCCACCAGCGCCAGCAAAGCGAAGCATCGCACGAGTTGCTCCAGATCGAGGTTGGACGATGGAGACAAGATAGGGGGTGACGGGCCGAGGCGGGACGCCCCGGCCTCCTCCCCTCACGGCCAGCGGGCCGTATATTCGCCCCATGAGCCATTCGCTGCCGCCCGACCGGAACCACCCGATCACCACGATCGAGGCCCATACCGGCGGGGAGCCTTTCCGGGTGGTCGTCGGGGGGGTAGCGCCCATCCCCGGGCCTACCATGGTGGCCAAGCGGGAGTACGCGCGAACTCACCTCGACTGGCTCCGCCGGGCGCTGATGTGGGAGCCGCGCGGCCACGCTGACATGTACGGATGCTTCGTCACGGATCCGGTCTCGGCTGGAGCGTCGTTCGGGGTGCTGTTCATGCACAACGAGGGCTTCTCGACGATGTGCGGGCATGGGATCATCGCGATGGCCACGGTGGCCGTGGAGACCGGAATGGTCCCCGCGGTCGAGCCGACCACGCTGCTGGCCATCGACACACCGGCGGGCCTGGTGCGAGTGGCCGCGTCCGTGGAGGGGGGCCGAGTGCGAGAGGTGCGATTCACCAACGTCGAGTCGTTCGTCCTCGCCACTAACCAGGTGGCGGAGATCCCGGGTCTCGGCGGCGTCCGATACGACCTGGCCTTCGGCGGCGCGTTCTACGCCTACGTCGACGCCGGCTCGATCGGGCTCGACCTGGTTCCCGAACGGGCCGGCGACTTGATCAGGACCGGCCGGGCCATCACGGCGTCCGTCGCGGCGTCTCGGGATATCGAGCACCCCTTCGAACCGGCGCTCGGGTTCCTGTACGGCACGATCTTCGTCGGTCCGCCGCGGTCCGAGGGCGGCCACAGCCGCCACGTCTGCATCTTCGGCGATGCCGAACTGGATCGTTCCCCGACCGGGACAGGGGTCAGCGCCCGGCTGGCGATCCTCGACGCCCGAGGAGAGCTCGAACTCGGACACCGGATCGTCATCGAGAGCATCCTTGGAAGCCGGTTCGGGGGCCGGGTGGTCGAGCGGACCACGTTTGGGCCCCATCCGGCGGTCGTTCCGGAGGTGGATGGCACGGCCCACCTCACCGGCAAAGCCGAATATT
Source organism: uncultured Gemmatimonadota bacterium (assembly GCA_902826755.1). Lineage (GTDB taxonomy): Bacteria > Gemmatimonadota > Gemmatimonadetes > Gemmatimonadales > GWC2-71-9 > SHZU01. Next base: position 2,450 of record CADEGB010000355.1, on the reverse strand, counting down.
GGCTCGATCCCCTCGATCCGATCGGGCCGGGATTCCTGATCCGCTAGTTCCAGAGCCGCCTCAAACCTGCGAGACCCAATGACGACGGACACCGCCCCGCCGCCGACCCGACTCGACCGGATCCTGGCCACCATCGAGCGGGTTGGGAACAAGCTCCCCGACCCCGCCCTGCTCTTCGTCATCCTGATGCTGGTGGTGTGGGCGGTGTCCGCCCTGCTGGCGCCCATCGGCTTTTCGGAGATCGACCCGCGCAACGGCCAACCAATCCGGGTGGTCAACCAGCTGACGGGCTCGGCCATCGCCACCTTCCTGTCCAACCTGGTGACGACGTTCACGGGCTTCCATCCCCTTGGGGTGGTCCTGGTGGCGCTGCTCGGCGTGGGGGTGGCGGAACACACCGGGTTCATCACGGCCGGCCTCAAGGGCCTGCTGAGCGTCACGACGCCGAAGCTGCTGAGCCCGCTGCTGATCTTCGTCGCGACACTGAGCCACACCGCGGCGGACGCCGGGTACGTACTGGTGATCCCGCTCGGCGCCGTGATCTTCGCGGCGGCGGGGCGCCATCCCCTGGCCGGCATTGCCGCGGCATTTGCCGGGGTATCGGGCGGCTTCAGCGCCAACCTGATCCCGTCGAGCCTCGACCCCCTGCTCCAGGGCCTGACCCAATCCGCAGCTCAGTTGATCGAGCCTGGGCGACAGGTCAATCCGCTCAACAACTGGTACTTCCTGATTGCATCGACATTCCTGATCGTATCGGTGGGCTGGTTCATCACGGACCGGATCATCGAACCGCGCCTCCGGGGCGTCCGCCTCGATGGCGACGCATCCGCCATGCCGAAGATGGAAGCCCTGACCGGTGGCGAACGACGGGGCCTCCGGGCCGCCCTGGCGGCGATGGTGGGGGGGATGCTGTTGCTGGCGCTGGTATCCTGGCCAGAAGGCTCGCCGTTCCGGTCGCCCCAGGGCACCCTGACGGCGGCCGACGCGCCGCTGATGCGCTCGATCGTGCCGCTGATCTTCCTGCTGTTCCTGTTGCCGGGCGTCGTCTTCGGATATGTCAGCGGATCGGTGACGTCTCACCGTGACATCATCCAGGCGATGAGCAAGTCGATGAGCACGATGGGGTACTACATCGTCCTGGCGTTCTTCGCGTCACTCTTCATCGCCGCGTTCGGGCAGTCGAATCTGGGGGCGCTGTTTGCCCTCAAGGGAGCCAACGCCCTCGAGGCACTGGCCCTGCCGCCGCAGGTCATGATCATCGGGATCATCCTCCTGACGACCTCGGTCAACCTGCTGATCGGGTCCTCGTCCGCGAAGTGGGCCCTCCTGGCCCCAATCTTCGTGCCGATGCTGATGCAGCTCGGCCTATCGCCGGATCTGACTCAGGCCGCCTATCGGGTGGGCGACTCCTCGACCAACATCATCACCCCGATGATGCCGTACTTCCCCCTGGTGGTCGTCTACGCCAAGCGATACGTGACCGGCACCGGCATCGGCACCGTGGTCTCACTGATGCTGCCGTATTCGGTCACGTTCCTATCGGTGTGGACGCTCCTGCTGCTCCTGTTCTGGGGCCTCGGCATCCCGCTCGGACTCCAGGCAAGCTATACCCTCTGATCGCCGCCTTCGGTCGGCGGCGGGGCGGCTCGGCGGCGATCACGCCGCCGAGAACGCCGGGGGATACTTCCGATGGAACCCGGTGGCCTCCTGGTAGGCCTTGGCCAGGGCGAGCAGATCCGCCTCACCGAACAACTTGCCGAGGAACGACAGGCTGACCGGGGTGCCATCCTCCCGGAACCCGTTCGGAAGCGTCATCGACGGGTGCCCGGTCAGATTGGTAATCAGGAGCGCCTGCCCCCCGAAACTCGGCGTCACCACCACGTCGAGCTGCCCCATCAACCGGTCCATCTCCCGCATCAGCACGGTGCGAGCCCGATTGGCGTTGAGATACTCGACGGCGGGGATGAACCGGGAGGTCCGGCAATTGGAGGGCCAGGTTCCCCGGCCCTGACGGGTCATCTCGTCATCTCGGTTGGACCGCGTCAGCTCGTCGAACGCGGCGGCCGATTCCGCCTGCAGGATGATCCGGAGCGCCGCCACTGGCATCTCGGTGGCGATCTCGACGGGGACGAGGCTGAACCCGAGGGAACGGAGGACGGTCAGGGCGGCCTCGTCGAAGGCCTTGGTCGGGTGGTCCTGCTCGAACGCCGACCGGAAATAGCCGACCCGAAGTCGGTCCGCCTTGCGGGTCGGACTCCAGCCGTAAGGACGGTCGACCGCGCTCTGATCCCGGCCATCGGCGCCGTGAATCGCGTCGAGCACCAGACCGCAGTCCTCCACCGAACGGCACATCGGACCCACCTTGTCCATGCTCCAGCAGAGCGCCATGGCCCCATGGCGGCTCACCCGGCCGAACGTCGGCCGGAGGCCGGACACCCCGTTGCGATCCC
>CADEGB010000354.1 GCA_902826755.1 uncultured Gemmatimonadota bacterium | reverse complement strand
CACCATCACCAACCTCCGACCCGGCGTGAGCGATCTCCAATTCATGCTCCCGATGTTCTTCTCGGAGGGAGTCGTCAAGCGCCAGCTGCCGCTCACCCGATTCGTGGCCGTCACCGCGACCAATGCCGCCCGCCGGTTCGGCCTCTTTCCCGGGAAGGGCGTCATCCGGTCCGGAAGTGACGCGGACATCGCGATCTGGGATCCGACCCGCCGCGGTGTCGTGACCGCCGAGGCCGACCACTCCAATGCGGACTACAGCCCCTATGAAGGATGGAGGGTAACGGGGTGGCCGGTGACGGTGCTCCGCCGTGGCGAGGTCGTGATGGAGGATGGTCGGGTAATTGGGATGCCCGGATCGGGTCGCGTCGTGACCCGGCGACCGTGGTCGGTCTGAAGACCTTGTTTCGCCTCCATCGTCCGGGCCGGGCGTTGAGTTGGAACCGGTCGGAACTACCGGCAGGTGGCGCAGAGGCCGTGGAGCTGTACCTCGCGCCGATCGACCTGGAACCCGCCGATGTCGGTCCGGCGGCGGTTGACCCGGACATCGACGCTAGCGAGGTAGATGTCCCAGACCTGGCCACAGCCCCGGCAGACGAAGTGGTGATGCTCGTCGGGATTCACTTCGAACTGGACCGCCGTCCCCGCCACGTCCAGCGTGCGGATGAGTCCCTTCCGCACCAACTCCTGCAGGTTCCGGTAGACCGTGGCGTGAGAGACCGTCGGGAGCACCTCGCGGACCTGACGGACCAGGTCGTCCGCGGTCGGGTGGCCGGTGGCCTCGCTCAGGACCCGGAGCAGGACCTCCCGCTGGGGTGTGAGCCGAAGGCCGCGTTCGGCGCAGTCGGCGCGGAGGTTGGCATAGCGCCGAGCGGGAGGAGATGACGACGGAGGCACCCCGAAGGATAGCCTCAGCGATCAACTGGTAACAAGTCCTGAATGATTCCTCATATTAGTTGATAATTGTTACTACTCTGGCTATTCTCTCCGATCATCGTCGCATCCCACCCGCCTTGAGGTCTACGTCAGCATGGCCAACGACGCCAAGTGTCCCTTCTCGGGCAAAGCCCACAGCGGCACCTCGAACGAGCAATGGTGGCCCAAGCAGCTGAATCTCCGGATCCTCCATCCGAATCCGCCCGCCGGCGACCCGATGGGTGAGGACTTCGACTATGCCGCCGAGTTCAAGACCCTCGACCTCGCGGCCCTGAAGCAGGACATCGAAAAGGTCATGACGACCTCGCAGGACTGGTGGCCAGCCGACTACGGGCACTACGGACCGCTCTTCATCCGGATGGCCTGGCACGCCGCGGGTACCTACCGGATTCACGACGGGCGGGGCGGCGCGGGAACCGGCATGCAGCGGTTTGCCCCGCTCAACAGCTGGCCCGACAACGTCAACCTCGACAAGGCCCGGCGCCTCCTCTGGCCGATCAAGCAGAAATACGGCCGGAAGATCTCCTGGGCCGACCTGATGGTCTTGGCGGGCAACTGCGCCCTCGAGTCGATGGGATTCAAGACCTTCGGGTTTGGCGGCGGGCGGGCGGATGTCTGGGAACCCGAGCAGGACATCTACTGGGGATCGGAGAAGGCCTGGCTCGGTGACGAGCGGTACCGTGGTGATCGGGAACTCGAGAATCCGCTGGCCGCGGTCCAGATGGGCCTCATCTACGTCAACCCGGAAGGCCCGAATGGACAGCCGAGCGCGCTGGCGGCGGCCCGGGACATCCGAGAGACGTTCCGCCGGATGGCGATGAACGACGAGGAAACGGTGGCGCTGATCGCCGGCGGCCACACGTTCGGGAAAACGCACGGGGCGGCCCCCGCCACCAACGTCGGCGCCGAACCGGAAGCGGCGCCCCTCGAGGCGGTAGGCCTCGGTTGGAAGAGCGGCTACGGCAGCGGCAAGGGCGGCGACACCATCACCAGCGGACTGGAAGGGGCGTGGACCCCGACGCCGATCACCTGGGACAACAGCTTCTTCGACACGCTCTTCCGCTACGACTGGGATCTGGTCAAGAGCCCGGCCGGGGCTTGGCAGTGGGTCCCGACGGATCCCGCCGCGGCCACCGCGGTTCCGGACGCGCACGATCCGACCAAACGCCATGCGCCCGTGATGCTGACGACCGATCTGGCCCTCCGGATGGACCCGATCTATGGTCCGATCTCGCGGCGCTTCCACGAACATCCCCAGGAATTCGCCGACGCGTTCGCGAAGGCCTGGTTCAAGCTGACCCACCGCGACATGGGCCCGATCGCGCGGTACCTCGGTCCGCTCGTCCCGGCGGAACCGCAGTTGTGGCAGGACCCGGTCCCGGCGCCTGCCTCCGAGATGATCGGACCGGCCGACGTCGCCGCGCTCAAGGCCAAGGTGCTCGGTTCGGGCCTTTCGGTTTCCCAACTGGTCAGCACCGCCTGGGCCTCCGCCGCCACCTTCCGGGGCACCGACAAGCGGGGGGGCGCCAACGGAGCGCGCATCCGGCTCGCGCCGCAGAAGAACTGGGCGGTCAACAATCCGATCGAGCTGACCCGGGTGCTCGAGACCTTGGAAGGCATCCAGCGGGCGTTCAACGACGCCCAGCCTGGTGGAAAGAAGAGGGTCTCGCTCGCCGACCTGATCGTCCTGGGCGGGTGCGCGGCCGTCGAACAGGCCGCTCGGAGCGCCGGTCACGAGGTCCAGGTGCCGTTCACCCCGGGCCGCACCGACGCCACTCAAGAGCAGACCGATGTCGAGTCGTTCGCGCTGCTCGAGCCCACCGCCGACGGCTTCCGCAACTACGTCGGCGCCGGGAACGAGTTGCCGGCCGAACACCTCCTGGTCGAGCGGGCCCGATTGCTGACCCTGAGTGCCCCCGAGATGACCGTGCTGGTCGGCGGCCTTCGAGTCCTGAACGCCAACACCGGTCAGTCGAGTGTCGGCGTGCTCACCAGCCGACCGGGCACGCTGACCAACGACTTCTTCGTGAATCTCCTGGCCATGGACCTCGAGTGGCGTCCGAGCTCGACCGCCGCCGATCAGTTCGAGGGCCGGGTCCGCGGAAGCGGCGCGGTCAAATGGACCGGCAGCCGGGTGGATCTCGTCTTCGGGTCGAACTCCGAACTCCGGGCGTTGGCCGAGGTCTATGGCTCCAATGACGCGAAAGAGAAGTTCGTCCGCGACTTCGCGGCCGCCTGGGTCAAGGTGATGAACCTCGACCGGTTCGACCTCGCCTGATTCGTCGTTCGGGGCGGCGGTTCTCGCCGCCCCGTTTGACGGACCCGTCTCCTCGGGGCAGATTCCGCGACTTCCCTTGCTCCCGAGGCCATCCCAATGACGTTTGTGCCAGCCACGGCGGCGGGCCTGGTTCTGGTGTTGCTCGCCGCCGGGTGCAAGCCCGTTCCGGCAGGGCGGCCGCCGGCTTTGACCGAAGGCACTCCGGAATCCGCCGGCTTCTCCTCGACCCGGTTGGCTCGGATCGACAGCCTGGTCGACCGCTTGATCGGGCAGGGTCAACTGGCCGGCGTGGCGGCGTTGGTGGCCAGGCACGGCACGATCGTCTATCACCAGGCCCGCGGCTTCGACGACGTCGCCGCCAAAACCCCGCTGGCGCGCGACGCCATCTTCCGGATCGCTTCCCAGTCCAAGGCCATCACCAGCGTGGCCGCGATGATGCTGTACGAGGAGGGCAAGTTTCTCCTCGACGATCCCATCGCGAAGTACATTCCGGCGTTTGCCAATCCGACCGTGCTCGAGATCGGCTCCGACGGCGACACCACTGTCGTCCCGGCCGTCCGGCCCCCGACCGTGCGGGAGCTGCTCACCCATACGTCCGGCCTGAGTTACCCGGTTGGGGGGGCGCGGGATCTCTACTACCGGGAGGGAATTACCGTCCTCCACACCTTCGGCGTCGACGGCAAGGGACACCGCCTGGCCGACGTGATTCCGCGGATGGCGCGCGTCCCCCTGATGCACCAGCCCGGCACCAAGTACACCTACGGGTTCAGCGTCGACGTCCTGGGCTACCTGGTCGAGATCTGGTCCGGGATGACGCTCGACGATTTTCTCCGAACGCGGATCTTCGAACCGCTCGGCATGCGCGACACTTGGTTCAACGTACCCGCCGACCAGGCGGGCCGGTTGGCCAACTTCTACCGCTTCGATACGGCTGGGAAGGTGACTCGTCAGCCGCTGTTGGGTTTCGCCCCCGATTTTCCGATTCCCGACACGCTGTCACTCGACTTCGCCGCGACACCCAAGGTCTACTTCGGCGGCGGCGGTGGTCTGTCGTCGACCCTCCGGGACTACGCGATCTTCCTCCAAATGATGCTGAACGGTGGAGAGTATGGCGGGGTCCGGCTGCTCAGCCCGAACACCGTCAGAATGATGACCTCGAACCAGACCGGCGACCTCGACATCGATCCTGACGGCCGAAAGTTCGGTCTCGGTTTCTCGGTGGCCACCGAGGCCAGCGGTCGGCATGATCCCGACCCGCCGGGTTCGTTCGCGTGGGGTGGGGCTCTGGGGACCACGTACTGGGTCGACCCGAAGAACGGGATCGTGGCACTGCTCTACCGCCAGACCTGGGGGTCAGACAAGACCCAGATTGCCGAGCGGTTCCCGGTGCTGGTTTATCAGGCACTGATCGAGTGAACGACACGATGCCTCTCTTGCTTCCCCGATCGGGCCGAGGATAGCCTTACGGGCGGCCGACCGTCGACGGCCCGGCCCGCGCACCCGTCCGAGGACCACGCCATGCGTTTCCGACCGATTCCGTCTCCGAGCGGAGTACGCTCCGCCGTTGCCGGCCTGCTGGCGCTTGCCGCGGGCGCCGGTCCGCTCGCGGCCCAGCTCAAACCCGAACCCGTCACCCTCAACGAGCTTCCGGCCCGGGGGAGTCCCCATTGGGTCTGGGTCAACGACATCGTCTTCCACCACCGGCCCGAACCCGCCGCCCCGGAGACGCAGGTG
>CADEGB010000353.1 GCA_902826755.1 uncultured Gemmatimonadota bacterium | reverse complement strand
GCCAGGTGGCCGACCAGAACTCGCGGGGCTGCGAGTTCCTGATGAAGAAGAACAAGATCACCGTCATCGACGGCACCGGCACCGTCCTCCCCGGCAAGAAGATCAAAGTCGGCAACGACACCTACACCGCCACCAAGGCGCTGGTCATCGCCACCGGGTCGCGGGTCACGGGGATTCCGCAGATCGGGCTCGACATCAACAAGACCACGGTGATCAGCTCGGACGAGGCGTTGTTCCTGGAGAAGGCGCCTGCCTCGATCGCGATCATCGGGGCCGGCGCGGTGGGCTGTGAATTCGCCGACATCTTCGCCTCGTTCGGGTCGAAGGTGACCCTGATCGAGGCCCTGCCCCGGATCCTGCCGATCGAGGACGCCGAAGCGGCCGACGTGGTGGCCAAGAGCTACCGGAAACGCGGCATTGCCACGTTCGCCGGGGCCAAGGTGGTCAAGGCCACCGTTGGCGCGGCCGACGTGACGCTCGACATCGAGGCCGGCGGCAAGACGGAGAAGATCACGGCCGAAAAGGTGCTCATGGCGGCGGGCCGGGCGGTCAACACCGAGAACATGGGCTTCAAGGAAGCCGGAATCCAGCTCACCGAGCGTGGCTTCGTCAAAGTCAATCCAGCCACCCTCGAAACGACGGCACCCGGCGTCTACTGCATCGGTGACGTGGCCGGCCCGCCGATGCTGGCGCACAAGGGGAGCCGCGAGGGCGTCTACGTGGCGGAGATCATTGCGGGCCACAAGGCGCACCCGATCAAGTACGACAACATCCCGAGCGTGACCTACTGTCATCCGGAAGTGGCCAGCATCGGGCTCACGGAAGAGGCGTGCAAGGAGAAGAAGCTCGACTATCAGGTAGGCCGCTTCCCGTTCAGCGCCAACGGCCGGGCTCGGGCAACCAACGAGACGGAAGGCTTCGTCAAGATCATCCGCGACAAGAAGTACGGCGAGATCCTTGGCGCCCACATCGTCGGCGGCCACGCCTCCGAAATGATCCACGAGCTGCTGGTGGCCCGGGAAAACGAATACACGGTCGAGGAAGTCGATCTGGCGGTCCATGCCCACCCGACCCTGTCGGAAGCGATCGCGGAAGCCGCGCTCGATTCGATGGGCCGGGTCATGCATACCTGAGGCGGGCATGGCGTTCCGGAAATTCGTCGACCGCGAGGGTCACGAATGGGAGGTGCGGCCCCGGACCCGGTCGGATTGGGACCTCGAGCCGGTGGGCAGCAACCCGAACCGGGCCCGGTCGGCCCGGTCGCCGGGGTACGAGAAGGATCCGTTCGAGTTGAGCCGGGAAGAACTCCAGCGCCTGCTGGACGAGAGCCCGGCTCCGAAGGCACGCGACCTCAAGTCGCCGTTCAAGGACTAGGGTGACCACCGACCAGTCCACCCACCCGCTCGGGCCCGACGCGCCGACCGAAGACCATGTCGGCCTGGCCTTCGGGGCGCTGGCGTTTTCGCTGGTCTTTGGCCTAGGCCTCAATGCGATCGTCGCTCTGGTGGTCCGAACGCTGCAGAGCCGGGCCGCGCCGGCCGGCGGCCTCGAGCTCGGGGCGCCGCCGGCAGTGGTCCTCCTGGCGGGAACCTTCCTGGCCTGCTTTGCCGCCGCCATCGCGGCCTGGCTCATCATGACGCCGATCCGGAACGCCTACCGGCAAGGCATGCTGGCAATGGTGGCGTTCTTCGGCAGCTTCGTGGTCTCGATGGTGACGATGCCGGTGGATCGGCTCCTCGGCCGAGGGGGACTGATCGGTCTGGCGGCCGTGGCGATGGTTGCCGCGCTGTTGGTCGGCCGGCGGATCGGGCGGGCGCCGAGTTGACGGCCATTCAGGTCGTCGACCTCGGCCGGCGGCGCTATGGCGAGGTCCTCGAGCTGCAGCGACGGCTGTGCCGGGAGCGGGTGACGAATCAGCGCCACGAAGACATCCTGCTCCTGGTCGAACATGACCCGGTCATCACCCTTGGCCGAGGGACCAAAGCCACGAGCCTCCCGATCGCGCCGGAGGCGCTGGCGGCACGGGGCCTCGAGGTGTTCGAGGTCGAACGGGGCGGCGATGTCACCCTCCACGCGCCAGGTCAGCTGGTCGGCTATCCGATCTTCCACCTGACCCACCATCGCCCCGATCTCCATTGGTATCTCCGGACCATCGAAGCGGCCCTGATCGACGCGCTTGAGCGCTTCGGCATCCCGGCGGAGCGCAACCCGGGCTACACCGGCGTGTGGACGGCGGGCCGGAAGATCGCGAGCATCGGGATCCACGTGAAGCAATGGGTCACGTTCCACGGCTTTGCCCTCAACGTCACCACGGCGCTCGACCTGTTCGATCTGATCGTGCCGTGCGGCATCGAGGGTGTCACGATGACCAGCATCGCCCGCGAAGCGGGTCCCGCCGCGGACCTCGACCACCGGGTCCGCCAGGAAGTGGCGACTGCGTTCGGCCGGGCCTTCGAACGGCCGGTGGAGACCGCCGACCCGGCGCTCCTCGACCCACCCGGGGAACCGGCACCGGACCCCGCGCGTTGACAGGGGCGGAGGAATCCCCGTGACCAATGCCAACGACCAGCGCCCCGCCGGCAACCGCCTTCCACCTGGCCAGATCCTCACCAGGAAATGGCCGATTCTCCACTACGGCAACGTCCCGATCATCGATCCGGCCCGATGGCGGTTCCGGGTGTTCGGGGCGGTCGAGACGCCATTCGAGCTGGACTGGGCGGAGTTCGGGGCGCTCGAGCACCGGGAGGTGATCGCCGACATCCACTGCGTTACCCGGTGGAGCCGACTCGACAATCGGTTCCGGGGCGTCCCGGTTCAATCGATCCTGACCCGCGCCCGGCCCACGAGAGCGGCCCGGTTCGTTCTCGTCCACGGGGCGCCCGACTTTACGACCAACCTCCCGCTCGGCGACCTCGACCGGCCGGAAAACCTGCTCGCGACCCACCATGACGGCGTCCCCCTGACGCCGGAACACGGGGGGCCGGTCCGGCTGACGGTGCCCCATCTCTACTTCTGGAAGAGCGCCAAGTGGGTGACGGGGTTCGAGGTCCTGGAGGAGGACGTTCCGGGGTTCTGGGAGGAGAACGGCTACCACGAACGGGGCGATCCGTGGGCCGAAGAGCGCCACGGCTCGGATGACTACCTCCGGATGCGGAGGGGCCCGCGCCGATAGCCGGCGGTGTTATCTTTGCCCGAGCTATGGCCGAACCGCTGGACCGATCGAAACTGGACGCCCTGGCCGACGACAAGGTCCGCGATATCCTGCGGGCCGCGTCGAGTTGGGCCAAGGAGGCGCCGCCGGCGCTGACACCCGCCATCCGGGCCGTTTGCGTCCGGCTGGCGGAAATGGTGGCCGACCAGCGGCACTATCTCGCCCCCCTGCCGGAACCCCAGGAATCAGAACGTAGCACGATCCTGACCTGCCTTGCCGATCGGCTTCGGTCGGCTGCGGTGACCCAGGGCATCAGCGGGCTGTTGCAGGAGTTGTCCGAGTTGGAGCTGCGGGCCACCGCCTCGTGGTCCCTGGTGGAGGGCGCCCAGAGCGAGTGGATCGCCACCGCCATCCGCTTCCTGGAAAAACAGGCGGCCGCCCTCCCCAAGGGAGAACGGCCGGACGACTACTGGGCTGACGACGTGGTGGCCGGGATCATCGCCTCGGTGCGGGCGTTGATCGGGGTGGACGAACTCCACGCCCGGACCGAAGCCCGCTACTCCGGCGGCCACAAGCGGATCCTCGGCGAGGAGCCGCCCGCGGCCTGAGTCTCATTTCCCGCCCATCTTCTCGAAGAACCTCCCGAACACCGTAATCCCGTCCCACAACTGCTGCAGATCGAGTTTTTCGTTGGGCGAGTGGAGCCCGTCGTCGGGGAGCCCAATGCCAGTCAGGATGACCGGCGACCCGCTCTTGGCGAACTGGGTGACGACCGGAATCGATCCGCCGGCGCGGACCGGCACGGTGCCGCGGCCCACGGTTTCCTGGAACGCTTCGTCGAGGACCTGAAAGGCGGGGTGGCTGACGTCGACCTGCACGGGATCGCCGCCGTGGAGGATCCGAACCTCGACTTCGGCGTGCTTGGGGGCCAGCCGCTTGGCGGTCTTGGTGAGCCAGCGCGCCACCTTCGCGAAGGGGAGCCCCGGTACCAACCGGAGGCTGATCTTGGCCATGGCGGCGGCCGGGATGACGGTCTTGGCGCCATCGCCCACGAAGCCGCCCTTGATCCCGTGGATTTCGAACGTGGGCAAGGCCCAAACCCGCTCGAGCACCGAGGCCTTGGCGATCCCGGTGAGCGCCTTGCCGGTGACCTCCTCCTTGAGGAACCGCTTTTCGTCGAACGGCAGCTCGGCCCAACCCTTGAGCTCGGCCTTCGACGGCTTCTTGACGCTCTTGTAGAGCTTGGGCAGGTTGATCTTGCCAGACCGGCCCTTCAGGTCGGCCAGGAGGCGGACCAGGGTCTCCATCGCGTTAGGCGCAGCCCCGCCGTAGGTCCCGGAATGCAGGTCGCGTTCCAGGGTCCGGACGTGGAGTTCGGCGTAGCAAAGCCCCCGGAGCGCAGTGTAGACGGCGGGCCAACCGACGTCGAAGTAGGACATGTCGCAGATCAGGATCGCGTCGGCCTGGGCCCGTTCCGGCTCCCGGTCGAGCAGGTCGCTGATGACGTGGCCCCCGCACTCTTCTTCGCCCTCGATCAGGAACCGGACGTTGACGGGAGGCCGCTTGCCACCATCCAGGATGGCCTCATAGGCCTTGACCAGGCAGTACACCTGTCCCTTGTCGTCGGCGGCGCCCCGGGCATAGAGGCGTCCGTCCCGGATGGTCGGCTCGAACGGCGGGGTCTTCCACTCGTTGATCGGGTCGACCGGCTGCACGTCGTAGTGACCGTAGACCAGGACCGTGGGGGCCCCTTCGATGACGGGGCTCTCCGCCCACACGATCGGGTGGCCCTCGCCCTCGAGCAACTCCACTTTGGCGCAGCCGAGACG
>CADEGB010000352.1 GCA_902826755.1 uncultured Gemmatimonadota bacterium | reverse complement strand
CCCCATCCGCTGATCGTGGCCGCATTCCACCAAGGCCGCGTCATCTCGGCCGACGGCCGTGTGTCCAAGCCGCTCCACGGGCTCCGCGGGACTCACGTGGCCGGCGGGTCCGCCATCTGGATCGTGGGCGACTACGATTGGCTGACTGCCCGCGGCCACCGAGCCCTGGGCATGGAACCGTTGTCCGTCGGGATGAGTTCCGATGCCCACCACCTCATCACGCCAACCACCGAGGGACCGCTGGCGGCCATCCGCCAGGCGCTCGACCAAGCCCGGGTAGAACCCGACCAGATCGGGAGCTGGGACCTCCACGCCACCGCCACACCGGGTGACTACCTCGAGGTCGAGAATCTGCGCCAGGTGCTTCCGGCCACGGTCCTGGTGTCGGCCCGAAAGGGCACCTTTGGCCACGGGATGGGCGGCGGCGGCGGGTGGGAGTTGACCGCGCAGTATCTGGGGTACGAACAAGGGCGGCTCTTCCCGACCCCGCTGGCCGAATCCGAGCTTCACCCCTCGATCCGCGCGGTCCATCCTTTGTTCGTGTTCGACCACGCGGTTCCGGCGCCCGGGGCCGTGGCCGGCAAGCTCTCGATGGGAATCGGCGGGATCAACGCCTGCGTGCTGTCGCGGGCCTGGGCCCGGTAACCTGAGGTCGAGGGCCGGCGCGAGGTCCGGGGTGGCCCGTTGTGGCGGAGCGGTTCGATCAGGCCCGCATTCGGCGGACCAGCGTCTGCGGCGACCACGTGGTCCGGGTCCAGCGGATCCCGTCGGTGAGCACGGAAACCGTCACCGAGCCGTTACCCCGAACCACCAGACGACCCTCGAGGCCCGATGACTCGAGCAGGAAACGATCGCCCTCGGCCAGGGCGCTGACTGGACAGGGCGGATCGAGCCGAACGGCCAGCCCGAGGGTCAACTGCCCATCGGGACCGCGGTCCGCCGCCAAGTGATAGTGCTCCGACATGGCCCCAATGTAATCGGGGCTCCGCTCAGTCTCCGCGCAGCACCGTCAACGGATCGGAACGGCTGGCCCGTCGGGCCGGAACCCAGGCGGCAACCACCACCGTTCCCGCCAGCACGAGCGCCGCCGCGGCAAACGCCAGCGGGTCGGTCGGCCCGATCCCGAAGAGGAAGGCCCCGAGTCCCCGCGCCAGCGCCAACGCGCCCGCGCCGCCGAGCGCCAGGCCGACGAGGGCCAGCCGGGCGGCGTCACCCACGACCATCCGGGAAATGTCCCGAGTGGCCGCGCCGAGGGCGATCCGAATCCCGAGTTCCCGAGTCCGCTGGCGAACCGAATACAGCATCGACGCGTAGATTCCCGCCGCCGCCAGCAACAACGCCAACCCCGCGAACGCACCCATCAGCATGCTGTAGAACCGGGGTCCCGCCAACGAGGTGCGGATCAGTTGCTCCATCGTCGCGATGTCATCCGCCGGAACCGCCGGATCGACGTCCCAGATGGCTTGGCGCAGGAGTGGAACCAGCGCGGCAGCATCCGCCCCGCCTCGAACCGTCACGATGAGGCGTTCGAAATCGCCGCCGAACGTCTCGTAGGGCATGAAGATCTCGATCCCCGAGTCCTGATCGAGACCCCACTGCCGGAGCCCGGCCACCACACCCCGGACCACGAATTCACTGCCCCCGGCGGTAAACCGGCGGCCGACAGCCGGGGCCGGGCTGAACAGTTTCGTAGCCAAGTCCTCGCTGATCACGACCGGATGCACCCCGGCGGACGCCGGCCGCTGGTCACTCGGATGGTCCGGGCTCGGCGGTGGCAAGGCATCGCCGAGACCGAAGGTGGCTCCCAGCACCCGGGCGCCGACCGTCTCGAAGTAACTCGGGCCCACCGGATGGAGCATGACCCGACCCTGAACCACCCGCCCATCATCCGCCTTGGCCTCACGATCTCCCCAGCAGCAGCGACTCTGACCGGTGGTCGCCATCGGACCGGACACACCGTACGTCACGGCGGTGACCCCAGGGATTCCCCGGACTCGATCCGCCAGCGCGTGCGCGAACGCGATTCGTTTGGTGGCCGTGAACGGGTCGCCCAAACCGAGCCGAGCCATCACCATGCCCCGCGGATCGAAGCCGGGGTCGACCCGGATGATCTGGAGGAACGAATGGAACAGCAGTGCGGACCCGACCAGCAGCATCAGGGCCAACGCGACCTCCGCCACCACCAGCGCCGACCGGAGCCGGGCCCGCCGCGACCCCGAACGCATCGCGCGGAGGCCAGCGTGTGCCCGGCCTTCCCGGAGCGTCCAGGCCGGGACCAGTCCCAAAACGACGCCCGTGAGCAGGGCCATCCCGAATCCGAATGCGAGGACCCGCCCATCGACCCCGACCTCCGTGGCCCGCGGCAGGTTGCCCGGGTAGAGGCGGGCCAGGACCTGGACACCGACGATCGCCAGCCCAATCCCCACGATCCCCGCAAACAGCCCGAGGGTAACGCTCTCCGTCACCAACTGGCGGGTGAGCCGAGCGCGACCGGCACCGAGGGCGGTTCGAATCGACAACTCGCGCTGGCGGTCGGTTCCTCGGGCGAGATACAGATTGGTGACGTTGGCGCAGGCAATGGCCAGCATCAACGCAACGGCGGCAAACAGGGTCCCGAGCGCCCGGTCGAAGTCACCGACGATGATTTCCTGGAACGGCGCAACAGGAATCAGGAACGGCTGGTTCCGGCTGGAGCCATCCACCGTGACCTCCCCTGCCCCGTGGACCGCGTGGTTCTCCTGATCGAGCCGCGGGGCCAACCCGGCGAGTTCCTGGCGGGCCATGGCGACGGTGACGCCCTTCTTGAGCCGTCCGACCACCGAGAGGATCGAGTAGTTGGGACTGGCGGCAATATCAGGCGGGTAGACGAGAGGCAGCCACACCCCGGTCCTGGTCCGGACCCAATCCTGCGGCTCCACGAAGCCGTCTGCCAAGACCCCGACCACCACGACCTGGCGGCCGCCGAGGTCGAGCCGACGACCGATGACACCACTATCGGCACCGAACCGGCGC
Source organism: uncultured Gemmatimonadota bacterium (assembly GCA_902826755.1). Classification (GTDB taxonomy): domain Bacteria; phylum Gemmatimonadota; class Gemmatimonadetes; order Gemmatimonadales; family GWC2-71-9; genus SHZU01. The sequence continues at coordinate 1,994 of CADEGB010000352.1, read as the reverse complement.
CGCCACAACTCGGCGCCGAGGATCCCGACCGCGCCGGCACCCTCGTAGTCCCCCGGCGTGAACGAACGCCCGAGCGCGATCCGCGCGCCAAAGACCTCGAAGTACGCGGGCGAAATCCGCGAGACGCCAAGCCGTTCCGGCCGGCCACCGCCGACGAGGTCTTGCTCGTCCGACCAGACCGCGGCCCAGGCCTCGATCGACCCGATGGTCCGCTGCCAGTCGCGGAACCGCGGTGGCGAATGATGGCCGTGATCGAAATAGAGGAGCCGGTCGGCGGCGGGATACGGGAGCGGGCGAAGCATCACCCCATCGACGACGCTGAAGATCGTGGTCGTGGCACCGAGGCCCAGAGCCGTGATGACGATGACGCCCAGAGAAAAAGCCGGGTTCCTGGCCGCCGAACGGAGGGCAAAGCGAACGTCCTGACCGAGTCGCTCGAGCCAGGGCCAGATCCAGATGGCGCGCGACTGTTCCCGCATGAACGTGACGTTGCCCATGTCCCGCCGGCTGATCCGGGCCGCGGCCGCCGGCGCCACCCCGGCGGCTTCGAGGTCCCGCCGCTTCATGGCCTCGTGGGCCGCGATTTCCTCGTCCAGCTCGGCCTGGTGAGCCCGCCGGTTCCACCACCACGCCAGTCGTCGCAGCAGTCTCATGGTTACCTCAACTCGTGGCGAGGACGCGCTGAATGGCGCCGATGATCCGGTCGAATTCGGCCCGCTCCGCCGCCAGCTGCTTCCGGCCGCGCGCGGTCAGGGTGTAGAAACGGGCCCGACGGTTGTTCTCGGAAACACCCCACTCGGCCGCGAGATGGCCGTTCAGCATCAGGCGCTGGAGCGCGGGATAGAGCGAGCTCTCGCCCACGTCGAGCACCTGGCCGGAGACGTGTTTGAGGTGGAGGGCGATCCCGTAGCCATGCATCGGCCCCCGGGCGGCGACCGCCTTGAGAATCAGGAGATCGAGGGTGCCGGGCAGCAGCTCGGCGGAACGTTCCAGCGACACGGGGCGGCCTCTTCCATCGTCTGTCGATGGAAGATCGCTCGTCCGCCACCCGTGTCAAGCCCCATCGATAGCCGATGGGAGTGGCCGCTCAGTTCGGCAGCCGGCTGGTCACCTTCCCCGTCGCGTCGAGGAACTCGAGGCTCGGGCTCCCCAGCGAGTCGACCTGAATCCGGATCCGGGGCTTGCCGTCGCGGTCGGACAGATTGAGGACGGCGGCCTTGGCGCGGTTCCGGCCAACGTAGACCCGTTCGGCGTACATCGGGACGCCGTTCCGCGGGCCGAGGAGTTTGGTCCGGGCATCGACCTTGGCGGGCCCATCGGGAAGTTTGTTGATGCTGTCGAGCTGAGCGATCAAGTCCATGATCGGCACGTCGGCCCGATCGGCGAACGTGAGGCCGGTCCGCCGATCCCCGTTGTCGTCCTGGTAGTTCAGGACCACCACCTGATCCTGGTTGTACTGGTCGAAGGACATGTGGACGCCGGAGCGGAACTTCCCATTCTCCGTCTTGCCGTCGAAGGTGAGCCCCCCGTTCTCGGTCCCCTCGTCATTGAAGAAGATGATCCCGGGACGAGTGCCACCCGGATACCCGAACGGCTTCCCATAGGCGATCGGGCCGATCGACCGAGGTCGATTCGAGAGCACCATCCGGTAGTGGCCGTTGGGCTCGACGATGTTGATCCGTTCGACGTCGATCTCGGTGAACCGCGCCTTTTGCGTCTGGCGGAAGGCACTGACGGAGAAGACCGTGAGCAGGAGGGTGGTGATGAGCCCGTACAGGCGGAGGATCGCCAGTTCGCGGCGGGTGGATTCCGGCATGCTGAGGTGACTCCGAGAGGGTTAGAGTTCCGCCTCGATGGTACGCGCCTCGGCCAGCACAAGTTCCGCCAGGGCAAACATCCGGGTCGGGCCCAGTTGCCCCGCCGAACCAGCCCGCGCGCCCTCGCCCACCTGGCCGATCCAGGTCGCCACCCCCCCCGCCCCTCCCCACCCGCCC
>CADEGB010000351.1 GCA_902826755.1 uncultured Gemmatimonadota bacterium | reverse complement strand
TTGAAAGTGGCCGAGCACACGAGCTCCGTGTTGGGCGTCGTCCCTAATACGAGGAGCGTCACCAGGTCGCGCTCCGGGAGTGGCTGCCGGCCCGCCTCGCTGGTGAGGGCGAGCTTCGGCACCAGGAGCGTGCCGGTGATCCGCGCGATGACCGGATAATCGTCGGTGCCGCCGCCGCTGATGGTCCGGACGACATACCGGGCCGAGAGGTCGAGCGCGGCGTTCAAGTCCGGGGTGTTGAGGTACTGCACCGTCCCCTGCTCCACCGCGAAGGTCCGGAATACCGGCCCGAGCTTCATGGTGTAGCTGCCCCGCGGGGTCGTGAACTGGCCGCTGACCCGAAACTCGCTCCGGCCGGCCCGACGCCGCTCCTTGTTGACCGTGACCTGACCCTCGAGCTGCACGTTGGCTTCGTTGGAGCGGAGCCAGACATCCTGACCGACCCGGAATCGGAGATCGCGGATGGTGAGCGAGTCGAGGAATCGGCTCTGGAACTGGGCCCGGAGGTTCTGCGCCCGGAGGACCGTCGTGTCCACCAGATCGGCGTTGAGGGGATCCTCGAGATTGATGATGTCCTTGGTGATCAGATCCGCGAAGTAAATCACGCTCGAGGTGGCCCGCACCTCGCCGGTGAGCAGCGGGCGCTCGATCGGACCCGAGAGCGCCACGTCACCGGTGGCACGGAGCGTCAAGTAGTCCGCCACATCGATCAGCGCGAAGTCGGCGGCGGACACCCGCAGATCGAGAAGCGGACGGGTCAGGCGCTCGAGCCGGACCCCTCCGCTGACCAGGGCTCGGCCGATCCCGCTCCGGATCACCACCGAGTCGGCTACGATCGAGTCGCCGACCAGGCGGATCCGGCCGTCGAATGGTCCATAGCTGACCCCGAGCCCGGGCACGAAGAGGGCGCCGTCGGACACCCGCACGAATCCGCCGAGGCGGGGCGCGTCCCAGGTGCCTTCCACGGTGGCATCCACCGCCAGGTTTCCGACCACGCCCCGGACGTTGGGGGTGAGCGCCTCGATCACGCCGAGGTCGACGCTGTCGGCGCGGGCCCGGATGAGGAGCGGCCCGGCCAGCTGGCGACGGTCGACGTTTCGGAGCGCCAGATCGAGTGGCAGGGTGGCATCGACGTCGAGAATGGGCCGACCGGTCCGCCAGAAGCTCAGGTTGCTTCGAAACACCCGGTCCCGATAGTCGAACACCGTCCGCACCAGCGGCGCCTTGACGTCGCCCACCACCGGCCCGGTGATCGTGGCCGAGCCGCGGAAGGTAGGCGCCGCCAGGGTGCCGCCAATCCGAAAATCCGCGCCAACCACTCCCGCGACACCGGCGGTGTCCCGCTGCGCCAGCGCATAGAGATCCCCAAGGGCGATACCAAGGGCCTGGACCTCGAGCTCGGCGGCGGTGTTCCGCCCGGGCAGCGCTCCGGCCAACCGGATCACCCCCGAACCGTCATCGGTGGCGAAGGCGAAGCTGTCCGCCACCGCCGCGGCTTCAATGGGGAAAGACGCGGGCCGATCGAGCCGCCAGGTCCGGCCAAGACTGTCGAGGCGGAGCGAGTCGAGGCCGACCACCCGGACGTCGGGTTCGCGGCGGCGGAACCGCCCACCGGCCGCCAGGACGGCCGACCCACCGGCACCCCGAGCCGCCCATCCGAGGTCGTCCGGTCGTCCGTCGATCTCCCCGACCAGTCCGGTAAAGGTCATTCGCGGCCGGACCACGGTGTCGACCGCCACTTTCGCCACGACGGTCAGGTTGGTGGCCTGGCCACCGACCACCCGGTACGACCCGGTGCCGACCCGGACCCGAGTCCCGAGCCAAGCGACTGAATCGGCGCGCGCGTCGCCGACGAGCAGCCAGCGATCGAGCGACCCCTCGATCGTACCCGAGGCGCGGGCCCGGCCGCTCAGGAGGGTCTCCTCGGTGAGTTCCGCCCGCTCGATCCCGAGCGCGACGACGGCCAGCGAATCGAACGGCGCGAGACCGAGGGCCACGCCGGCGTAGGCCAGGCGACCGGGATGCGCCTGGTCCCAACCCAGGGTGCCCGACGCGCCGGCCCCGCCACCCTCCCAGCGGATCAGCAGGGTGTCGACGGTGATGAGACTGTCGCGGATCGCCAGGCGGGCGCGGGCGGAGTCGAACCGGAACTCGCGGATCACGCCGGAGCGGAGGTGGAGATCGACATCGGCGTCGGGGGCCACCAGGGTGTCGATCCGACCGGTCAGGTCGAGGCGGCCGTCGAGGCGGGTCGTCGGCCCACCGGGACGCAGCATGGCCAGATCGGCCGCCTCGAAGTCGACCCGGAGGCCTCGCGCGGCCCACCTCGGCGGCTCCATCCTGGTGAGGCCGGCGAACCGGTAGCGGCCGATCTCACCCCGGAGGTCACCCTCGACCCGGAGGGAGTCGAGCCGGCCCTGCAGCGCGAGGGTGCCGCCGATCCGGCCCCGCATCGGCGTGGACGGGAAGCTGGGTCGGATCCCGTCGAACCACAGCGTGTCGATGGTGAGACGCGCGTCGAGCCCGAGGATGGCGCCTCGAGTATCGAGCCGCGCCCGGCCGGTCAGCGCGCTGCGCGGGCGTTCGCCGTCCCAGTGTTCGACCCGGCCCTGGTAGACGACATCGCGCCAGGGCCCCTCGAGGGAGCCGGCCAGCGCCAGGCGGCCGTCGAGGGCCACCGCCGGCGTCACCAGCCGGATGGTCCGGAGGTCGAGATCGGAGCGGAGGATCCGGGTCCCGTGAAACACCATGCCATCAGGTCCGCCTAACGTCAGGTCGCCCTCGAGGGCCAGCTGATTGGCCCCGCCGCCCTCGACCCGGGCGTCGTCGAAGCGCCAGTCGGCGGCGACGGTCATCGCGTCGAAGAACCCGGTGGCCCGCAGCGGGCCGGTGATCCGGCCCTGGAGCGGGAGGGTGTCGAGATAGGGACGGACCGCCTCGAGGTCGAGATTGCCGAGTTCGAGCGTCAAATCGCGGAACCCGAGCCCGCGGCGAATGTCGAGGATCGCCACCAGCTGGCCGGCCACCCGGCTGGAACCGTCGCCGACGTCGAGATCCCGAATGTCATATTCGGTTCGGCTGCCAGCCAGCGATCGGGCCACCACCCGACCGCGGCCGTGGAGCGCGGGAAAATCGGGAGACACCCAGCGCAGGTCGACCAGATCGAGCCGCTCGGCGGCGAGTTCGAACTGGTAAAGAAGCGTGTCCTGGGGCCAGTCGATCCGACCTTTCCCCCGGGTCACCGTGTTCGGGAGCGCGGCGCGCTCGAGATCAAACAGCAGGCTGTCGCCGCCTTGGACGATCTGGCCCCGCAAATCCGCCACGATGAGCCCAGGATCACTGACCCGGGCCGCCAGCGCGCCGATGGTAGCCGCGAACGGCTTTCGATCCGGCGTGGAGATCCGCATGGTGGGGAAGTGCCCGTTGACGGCCGCCAGGACCCGGACCGACACCAGGCTGTCGCTCGGCCGCTCCGCCGGTTCGATTCGGCGCCCCGGCTTGGCCCGTTCGGCCGCGAGGGCGGAATCGCGCTGCCGGTCGGTCCGGAGCCGGCCGTCTGGATTCCACGGCGTCCGGATCGTGACGGTACCGTCGACGATCCGAAGATCGTCGAGTTGGAAGAGGGTTCCGGGTCCGGTTCCCGGCGGCCCTTCGTTGAGCTTGAGGATCTCCTGGTAGTTCATCCGCCCGCCTCGGTGTTTGACCACCTCGAGGCGGATGCCGGTGGCCCGAACCGAATGGAACAGGAACCGCTTGGCCAGCAGGTCGGCGAGCCGGAAGCCGATCTCGAGCCGTGGGACATCGGCCAGGAGGGAGCCGGCGGTATCCCGAATCACCACGGAATCGAGGGTGAGCCCGCTCAGAAAGTCGCCGCGGATCCGACCGATCGACACCGACCCGCGCACCAGCCGGTTCGACTCCTCGGTGACGAGCCGCGCCAGCAGATCCTTGCCTGGCGGCACCGTCACGAGCGCGGTGATGGTGCCGAGCCCCGCCGCCACGATCGCGAAGATGGTGACGAAGCCGATCCGAAGGAGGCGCCGGCGCATCAGAACGCCTGCCCCACCGAGACCTGGAAGTTGAACTTCCGGTCGAGCGGCTTCCGGTAGTCGTTGCGGATCAGGGTGAGTTCGTTGCCCGAGGCGGCATAGAGCGCGCCTTCGGGCAGGGGCGCCCCGCTGTACGCCACGTCGAGTCGCATCGGGCCGAGCGGGGTCGCGAACCGGAAACCGACGCCGGGGGTGATCCGGAACGGGGCGCTGTTGGTGGCGCCCCGCTCCCAGACCCGGCCGCCGTCGACGAACACCGCCCACCGGAGGCGATCGCCGAACACCGGCGACGGAAGCCGGAGCTCGAGGTTGGCGATGACCGTGGTGTTGCCGCCGATCGGAGCGACCTGGACCGAGTCGTCGGCGATGACCTCGCCCCCGGCCCTGACGTTGGACTGGGTGGTGACGTAGACGATCGGACCCAACTCGTTGCGGTCGAAGCCGCGGACGTCGTTGGCGCCGCCGGCGTAGAACCGCTGGTCCGGCGGCACGAAGTTGGCCGCCCCCGCGCTGAGCCGGAGCCGGGGCGAGAAGGTCACGCCACCCTTGAGATGCGCCGCCAGCACCACGGCCCCGCCTAACGGCCGGTACCAGGCCGCCTCGGCCTGAACCCGGGTAAACTCGGAGAACCGGGTCGAGCCGAGCAGCGGGGAGCTGAAGGTGACCTCGAGACTCTGGATCGAGCCGCGGGTCGGATCGAGGAAATTATTGACTCGCTGCCGGACCAGACTCCCGGTCAACGACCCAGTGAAACGCCGCTGCCGAAGTTCCTCGATGTCCCCTTCCCGGCAGGCCAGGAAGAAGGCGCAGAAGCTGACCGCGCTGGCCTGGGTCGAACCGTAACTGAGCCGGTACGTCAACGCGATCGGCACCCCGCGGGTCCCCTCCCGCGCGAACGTCACCCCGACCCCGACCTCATCCCGCAGATAGACCTTGAACTCGGACCGGCGCTCCGCAAAGACCGTCCCGGTGA
>CADEGB010000350.1 GCA_902826755.1 uncultured Gemmatimonadota bacterium | reverse complement strand
CGTCGACGTCACCACAGGGACCCCGGGTCAGCCCAGCATGGTCCGGCCCAGCGCCCGGCCGAGCTTCCACGGTCCGGTGGTGGAGCTGATCGGGCAGCTCACGATCAGCGCGGGCGAGACCACGCCCCAGGCCCTGATGGGCCGGACGCCCCGGATCATCCGGATCGGCGAGCATACCCAGGGGGTGTTCTCGGACGTGCTTGGCCGGCGGCTGCCTAACGGGTGGGGGTTCGGGCTGCCGAACGAGGTGTTCCGGACGGCGGATGGCAAGACGTTCGATGGTCCGGGGATTCCGCCGGACATCGCGGTCCCGGTGTTTGCCGACGGCGATCTGGCCGCCAAGCGCGATCCCGGGTTGGCCCGGGCGGTGGCAGCCCTTCGGGAGCGGCCGAACTAGCGACATGACGCCGGCCGCGCGCCCCCATGGGCCGACCTTGGCCGTCCAGCTGCCTATTTGTGTAGTCCACTACACAAATAGCCCGGCGGCGACGTTGTCGATCCCTGACCCACCAGGCGTACCCCGGCACTGAACCCGTCGAACGGCTTGCCGGACTGGGTGATATTACTTAGTATTACTCATGGCCAAGCGCCCACTCTACCGCATCAGCATGACCATCCCGGCGGACGTCCTCCGCCAGGCGGACCAACTGGCGCGTCACTGGAGCCGGTCCCGAAGTTGGGTGATCTCGGAAGCCATCCGGCGTCTCGCGGCAGGGCCGGTCACCGCCATGCCGGGGCTGAGCCTCGTGGCGGAATCGGCGGCACCGACCTACGAGGCTGCCGCCGCGGTTGCCGAGGGCCGGCTGGCGCAGATCCGCGCCAGCCTGGCCTTGTCACCGGCGGACCGACTCCGGCGGGCGGAGTCGCTGGTAAGCCTGAGCCGCGCGGTGCACCCACGGACCCGGCGCAACCAGGTCATTGGCTTCGACACGCTGGAGGATTTCGCCCTATGGAAGAAGGCGCGCCGCGCCGGGGCGTAGCGCCCACCGCCGTTGCGGCCCAGATCTGCGAGGCACTGAACCGAACGGGGTCGAAGTACCTCGTCATCGGCGGGGTGGCCTGCATTCTCCATGGCCACGTGCGCGCCACGACCGACGTCGACATACTGATCGAGCAGACCCGGAAGAGTGCCCGCGCTGTGCTCGACGCGCTGGGCACGGTGGGATACGGATTTGCGCAGGAGTGGTCCCCGGACCAGATCCTGGCCAAGCCTGTCACGATCATTGGAGACGACCCGGCCGTCGACATCTTCACGGTCGCCTGGTCCGTCAAGTACGCCGGGGCGGTCGGGCAGTCCGTCACCGTGGACGTAGAGGGCGTTTCCATCCCGGTCGTGAGCATCTCGGACCTCATCGCGTCGAAGCGGACCGGACGCCTGCAGGACGCCGCCGATATCGAGGTGCTGGAGGAGATTCTCCGCCTCCGCCGCGGCTAGCGTTCGTCGATTCTCGGTCAAGGGAGGCCTCGCGGCCGCGTCGACGCGGGCGTGGTGGAGGTGTGGACGACGGCGGCGGCCCAACCCGTCGTCGCGGAGCGCACGGTCGAATGGCAGCCGGACCCGGCCCTGCCACGACTGGTTATCGACCTCGAACGGTACTTCCGCCTCGAGTGGCGGAGTGGCGCCGGCTAACAGCCCGGCGGCGGCGCTCGGGGCGGCTACCGGTGCCCGGACGGAACCAACTCGAGCCCGAGCGCGGCCGCGTTGGCGCGGACCCGGTCGTCGTGCGAGAGGACCGCGAGCGGCCCGAGGGCCTCGTGGAACACGGCCACGGTGGCGAGGTGGAGGGAGTCGAGGGTCCTAACCGGTTCGACCGGGAACCGGGTGCGAGCCCGGGCCAGCACCTGATCCGACAGGTCGTGCACATCCCAGTTGCCGGCGGCGACATCGAGCAGCCGGAGCGCAGCCAGCGCTTCCGCCGGTTCGATCCGGCCGTCAGCCCGAGCCCGAGCCAGGCTGCGGGCGCATTCCACAGCGGTGATGGCCGACGTCACCACCCGGGTGGCCCGCTCCATGGCAGCGCGGGCGTCCTCGCCAGCCGGCTCGCCGAGGAGCCAGGCCAGGACCGCGCTCGACTCCGCGTATACAATCACCGTTCGTCGCGCTCGGCGTCGATGAGGCTGCGGGCGGCCCCGGGCGGGACTTTGAGGGGCGATGCCGGATACGGGTCCGGCGACCGTTCGGCCAGCCGGAGGTGGCCCTCGGCGGCGAGCCGGGCCAGGGCCCGATCGAGCGGATCGGACGCGGCGGCGGCGGCGCCAGGCCGGCGCAACTCGGCAACGACGCGGCCTCGGTCGGTGATGAGCACGGGCTCGCCGGCCTGCACCTCGCGGAGCACCCGGCTCAGGTGGGCCTTCAGCTCGCGAACGCCGACAGTACGCATGATTTTAATGTAGTCACCAGAGACCACATCGGCAACACGCGTTCCCCCTGACCGGCTCACGCCCCATCCGGGGGTCGCCGGCCAACCCTGCGTCGGTTTGGTTAGGCCGCCCCCCGGCCGGGGTCCAACGTTGGGGCCATGGACGGCCGCTCGCCTTGCCCCTCCCCTCCCGCCGAGCGTACGCTATGGCCATGCCGCAGGTGGAACGAATCTGGACTCGAGACGAAGTCCTTGCGCTGCCGGACGACGGCAAGCGGTACGAACTCATCGACGGGCACCTCCTGGTGAGTCCGAGCCCGCGGCCGGTGCATCAGCTGGCGGCGTATGCCCTGTTCAAGCTGATCCTGCCCTACGTCGACCGGCATCGGCTCGGCGTCATCGGCTGGGCCCCGGCCGACCTGGATCTCGGGCTTGGCGACGTGTCCCAGCCGGATCTCTTCGTCGTACCCGAGCCGGACCGGCCGGCCGAACTAGGGTGGCGGGGGTTCGCGGTGCCGCTGCTCGCCGTCGAGATTCTCTCGCCCTCCACGGCGCGGCACGACCGGATCACCAAACGGCGCCGGTATCAGCAGGCTGGCGTTGGGACCTACTGGATCGCGGACGTGGATGCCGGTGCGATCGAGGTGTGGACCCCGGGGGCGGAACAGCCAGTGATTGCGGACCGCACGGTCGAGTGGCAGCCGGATCCAGCTCTGACGCCGCTGGTCATCGACCTCGAGCGGTACTTCCGCCCCGAGTGGCGGAGCGGCGCCGGCTGAGCCTGCGGGATGTCGCGAGGGTCGTCAGCCAGCAGCGGCACTAGCTTGCCTTCCGATGGACCGCCACTTCCTGCTCCAGGCGCCGCCCAAGCCGGTCGCGTTCCACATCGAGGTCGTAGGCGGCCTGCAGGTTGAGCCAGAACCGATCGGAGGTGCCAAAGTACCGGGCGAGTCGCAGCGCCGTATCCGCGCTGACGGCACGGGTGCCATGGACGATCTCGTTGATCCGGCGGGCCGGAACACTGAGGTCCTTGGCCAGCCGATACTGAGTCAACTCGAGCGGCTCCAAGAACTCCGCCAGGAGAACCTCGCCCGGGTGGACCGGCGAGAGGCGCTTACTGGGCATAGTGGCTCCTAGTGATAATCAACTAGCTCGACCTCGTAGGCGTCACCGCCGCGCCACTCAAAGCACAGCCGCCACTGGTCGTTCACCCGGATGCTCCATTGGCCGGCGCGGTTTCCTCGTAACTTCTCGAGGCGGTTACCGGGTGGGACCCGGAGGTCGTCGACCGCGGTTGCCGCATCCAACATTCGCAGCTTCCGGAGTCCGACTCGCTGGACATCAGGCCCCCACTTCCGAACGGGTTCGCGATGGAACAGCCGTTCCGTGTCCCGGCTTCGGAAGGAACGAATCACGGGACCATATTAACGTATCGCGTTACTAGCGTCAAGCAGATGTCGCTGGGCTGGCAAATGCCGTTGAAGGCGTTCGAACCGACGGTCGCCACCCGCAGCCGGGCTACGGTCCGGCCACGACGAGGCATGGCCGAACGGTTTGCGCCGCGCTATCGTTTTCGAGGTTGCCGCCCCCGACCCGCACGCCGTCCCACCGCGTGTTCACACCCCCGCCCCGGAGACCCCGATGGTCCGTCGCCTCCTGATCGCCACCGCCGTCGCGGCCTCGGCCTGCGGACCCAAGCCAACGCCGCCAGCGGCCCCCGCCAACTCGGCGCTCACCGGCGTCTGGAAGTCCGACGGCTACGGCTACGTCCTGGTTGCCACTGGCGACACGCTCCAGGCCTTCGAGGTCACCAACACCACCTGTGTCCCCTCGCTCACGGCCGCCAAGGTGGCCTCGACCGATCCCGGCGCCGATCCTCAGTACGACGCCGACGGTCAGATCTTCACCGTCACCGCGGGCAACGACAGCACGGAACGACACCTCAAGAGCAGCGGGGCCGCGTCCTACATCACCCTCCGGCGCATCACGACCCAGCCGGCAGCCTGCAATCCTCCAACCGCCAACACCCCGGAGAAGAACTTCGAGGTCTTTGCCCAGACCTGGGCCGAGCACTACATCCTCTTCACCGAAAAGGGAGCTGACTGGCCGGCCATCGTCGCGGAGGCCCGGGCCAAGGTGACGCCGACCACCACGCCCGAGCAGTTGTTCGACGTGATGGAGGGGATGGTCGCGCGGTTCGAGGATGCCCATACCTTCATCAGCGCCGATTCCATCAAGCGTCGGTTCCGGACCTTGCGGAAAGGGACCGATCGAGTGGCCCGGAGCGGCATGGCCGGCTTCCGGGAGAAGGACCTGCCCGGTATCCTGGCGGCTACCGACGGGCAGCTGACCGGGCCGCTCCGGAAGTGGTGCAACGACCAGGTGCAGTACGGCCATGTGAACGACTCGGTCGGGTACCTGCGGATCCTCTCGGAGAGCGGCTACACCAAGGAGGGCGGGTTTGCCGCCGGGCTGGTGGCGCTGGAGGCGGCACTCGACACCATCTTTACGGACCCCAAGCTCAAGGGACTGGTGCTCGACGTCCGGATCAACTTCGGCGGCGCCGACCCGTACGGGCTGGCGGTTGCTTCGAGACTGACGCGGAGCGAGTACTTCGCCTACTCCAAGGAAGCCCGCCTCGATCCCGTCGACGTCACCAAATGGACCCCGGGTCAGCCCAGCATGGCCCGGC
>CADEGB010000349.1 GCA_902826755.1 uncultured Gemmatimonadota bacterium | reverse complement strand
GATCCGAGGCGGCCAACTCGATCCGATGCCGGTGGTGACCCACCGGTTTCCGCTCGAGGGCATCGCCGACGCGATCGCGGTGATCAAGGACGGTCAGGCGGGGAAAGTGATCCTGGAGATAGCCCGATGAGTACGACCCTCGATGCCCGACTCGGCGAGCAGCTGCGGCAGTTCCGATCCGACGGCGTGTACAAGACGCTGAATTTCCTCGAGGGACCCCAGGGTGCCCGGGCCCGGATGGAAGGCCGAGGCGAAGTCATCATCCTGTCGTCCAACAACTACCTGGGCCTGTGCAACGAACCGTCGGTGGTTGCAGCCGGCAAGGCCGCGTTCGATCGGTACGGCGCCGGCTCCGCTTCGGTGCGATTCATCTGTGGGACCCTGACCATCCATCGGGAACTGGAAACCGCCCTGGCCCGGCTGGTGGGGACGCCGTCGTCCCTTTCGTTCATGAGCTGCTGGAACGCCAACGAGGCGTTTCCCGGCACGCTGCTCACCGAGGACGATCTCATTCTGAGCGACCAGCTCAACCATGCCTCGATCATTGACGGCCTCCGGCTCGCCAAGGCCATTACCCGGTGTCAAACCGGGGTCTACCGGCACAATGACATGAAGGACCTGGACGAGAAGCTCGGCCAGGCCACCGACCGGAAGATCAAGATGGTCGTGACCGACGGCGTGTTCTCCATGGAGGGCGCCATCGTCAACCTCCCCGATCTGGTCACCGTCTGTCGGAAGCACGGTGCGGTCGTCGTGGTCGACGACAGCCATTCCACCGGCGTCCTGGGTGCTACCGGCCGCGGCACGGCCGAGCACTTCGGCATGGTCGGCGAGGTCGACATCATCACCACCACCCTCGGCAAGGCACTCTCGGGTGGCGCTGGCGGCTTCGTCGCCGGTTCCGCCGAGGTCACGGACTATCTCATCCAACGGGCGCGGCCTCAGTTGTTCACCAACGCCCTTCCGGCTCCGGTGGCGGCCGCGGGACTGGCGGCCATCGAATTCCTCGAAGCCCATCCCGAACGGGTCCGGACCCTCCAGGCGAATACCCGCTATTTCCGGGAAGGTCTGACCGCGCTCGGGTTCCAGCCCCTCGAGGGCGATACCCCGATCATCCCCGTCATTGTCTGCGAGACCGCGGCCGCGATCCGGATGAGCCAGCTGTTGCTCGAGGAAGGGGTTTTCGTGACCGGGTTCGGCTATCCCGTTGTCCCCCAGGGCACGGCCCGCGTGCGGTGCCAGATCTCCGGCGCCCACACCACCGCCGACCTGGACGAGGCCCTCCGTGCCTTTGCGAAGGTTGGCAAATCCCTCGGCCTTATTTGAGCCAGCCGGGTGACCGGAAATCAGGCATTGCTTTCCTCCGGTCACCCGAGAAAAAGCCTGAGACGACCCGTGATCCACTGGTGTTCTGGCGAGTGATGCCCAAGAACCATACGGATCGAGGTAACCCGACACACCATCCTTAAACATAAGATCAGCAACACGTTAAGGCGATATCAGCCGGCTGATGCTGGGCCAAGAATCGAGAAAACAGCCGCCGGCGGTGCAGGAAATCGCTTGAGCACGGTGTTTGCCTATGCATCCGGCATCTGATCTTACCGTCCATTGGCGGGGGAGGCCGATCCAATGTCTGTCATTCGTGCCCTGAGTCTGGGTCTCGTTGGAACCATGGTCGTGGCCGTGCCGGCCGCTGCCCAGCGGAACGACGATGCATTCAAGTGGTACATCGGCGGCCAGGGTGGCGTCATGGGCTTTTCGACGGCGGCCCAGACCCGCGGCTTCGTGCCAAGCGCCGGCGGCCACATTCTCGTCATGGCCAAGCGGACCGGGTTGATCCTGTCGGTCGACGAGGCCATCGGCAGCGACGAGATCTCGAACTACACCGACGTCACCACCTCCACCGGGCTCCGTGAGGTCAGTTTCAACCGGATCCGTAAGTACTCGGCGATCCTCACCGGGTTCCCCCTCAAGGGAGCCACCCAGCCCTATTTCGGAATGGGCTTCGGCCTTCTCCAGGTCATCGACCCCCAGCCGGGCGGGTTCTTCACTTCGCCGGTGCAGGCCAACCTGGCCAAGCGGCTCGCCTCCGACAAATCGACGGATGGGTTCGTTTCCCTGGTGGGCGGTGTCCAGTTCCGGATGGAGCGATTCGTCGTCTTCGGTCAGTACCAGATCACGTCGGCCCCCGGGTCGGGGCAACTGGTCCGCGGCGCGTCCCACGGGCTGGTCGGCGGCCTTCGTCTCTCGCTCGGCGGTGCCAAGGAAGGCATCCACGGCGGCGGGTACTGAGCCCCACTGCTTACCCAATCACAAGGAAGGGCGGCCCACCAGGGCCGCCCTTCTTCGTTCAGACGCTCCCCACGAACCGGAGCGGCCAGTCGACCGCCTTCGAAATGCCGATCCGAGGGGTGATGGTGAGCTGACCGGGCGGAGACCCGATGCCTATCTCGACCAGCGACCCAGCCATTGGCCGCCCATCGAGCGCCTCTCGGTCGATGGCGAGCGCCTGGCAGAGCTTGCCCGGCCCGTTGACAAGCTGCCGATCGGGCACCCCGCCCCGACGGGCCCGAACGACATCAAGACCCACCTCGACCGCGACCGCGCGCAGCAGGACGGCGGCCCCGTGGCCGTCGGGACCGGTAACCAGGTTGGCGCACCAGTGGATGCCGTAGGATCGGTACACGTACCAGGTGGCGGGGGCAGAGTAGATCGAGAGGTTTCCGGCGTGCCGGCGGCCGCGATAGGCATGGGACGCTGGATCGTCGAGGCCGAGGTAGGCCTCGGTCTCGACAATCCTGGCGCGTATGACAGCTCCTCCTATCCGGGAACTGACGATCGCCCCGATCAACTCCGGCGCGACGAGTTGAGCGGGGCGATCGAAAAACGACCTGGTCAGTACCGGCGTCAGGCGCCCTTCCGGCGGCCCCTGCTCCGGATGCCGCGGACCGGCTTGGCAACGGCCGAGTCCGGGACTGCCGCTGCGGCGACAGGCGCTGGAGGCGGCGCCGCGGGTTCCTTAGCCTTGGATTCCGGTCGCTTGGCCGGCCGACCGCCACGGGTACCCTTCCGTCCCTTGGCCGCCGGCTCGACGGCCGGTGCCGGCTCGGGCGCCGCCTTGGCCGGCTCGACATCGACCATCCCGACCAACGGGATCTCCGGCGGCCTGAGCGGCGCCCGAGAGCCACGTCGGAACCGGAGGGTGGCACTGCGGGCACTCGGGTCAGCACCGTCGGCCGGAGCGCCACCGCTACCATCCGCCGCCACCGCCGGGGGCGCGGGCGTGGCCGCCGCGGCCCCGTTGACCGCCGCCCGCGCCCGTTCGACGCGGGACATGGTGATTTCGAAGGCGTCTTCGCCGAGCCGTCGGACTTCGGCGATCTCGGCATCGTTTGCCTGACGGAGCAACCGGTGGAACCGCTCCCGTTCGAGCAACGGATCCTCCCGCCCGTGGATGGCCGCCATCCGCGCCCGGAGGGCATCGTCCTGAACCGGCGTCGGCAGTTCGCCGAGGGCTCGAGTCATCAGGGCAAAGGCGGCGCCGAGCGTCAGGTGGGTAGGCCGCTCGATCTCAGGGCGCTTCTCCTTCGCCGGCGCTGGCGCGGCGGCGGCCGGAGCCGGGGCCGCGGCCTCCTCCGTCGGGCGGCCACCGCGCCGTCCTCGGTCGCGATCCCGCCCCCGCCGACCGCCACGCCGGCCGCCATCGTCGCCGTTCCTGTCCCGCGGCGTCGGCGCCGCGGCCACCTCGGGCCGGCCGCCGGAAGCACCTGGTCCGACCTCGAACTGGCCATTGTCGAGCTTGGCGATCGACACCAGGCCTCGGGTGGCGGCCTCGGTCACGAATTTCGAGAACCGGCTGAACCCGGCGTTCCGCTCGTCGAAGTTGGGGTCGATCTGCTGCATCACCTGCTTCAGCCGATCGGAGCGGAGGACGTCGCCATTCTTGACCATCAGCGCGATCGCGTCGCGGACGAGTTCCCAGGGGTCGCGCTGGACCCCGGGGGCGTCGGTTTCCTTGTTCAGCCCGGCAAGTTCGCTGTACGAGTAGTACTCGTCGCAGTTCTGGATCAGCAGATCGCTCGCCGACTCCCGAATCCCGATCCCGACGACGTACTTGCCATACTCCTTGAGCTTCAGCACCAGCGAGGAAAAGTCGCTGTCGCCGGACAGGATGATGAAAGTTCCAATTTCCGGACGCGTGAACACCAGCTCGATCGCGTCGATCGCGAGGCGGATGTCCGTGGCGTTCTTCTTGGTCGAGCCGACGGCGGTGGCCCAGATCATGTCGATCGAACGCTCGGTCAGCGGCATGACGTACTGCGGATACCGACGCCAGTCGGCGTACGCCCGCTGAACCGTCACCTTGCCCCGAATGATGTCACTGTTGAGCAGGGCCTTCAGTTCCTTCGTCAAGTCGGAACGGATGCCCATCGTGACGTTGTCGAAGTCGATCAGGAGTGCCGCGTGGGGAGCGTGAATGGCGTGGATGGGGGAAACGGGGGTCACGGCCTGACGGCCGGCCCGGAGATGGGGTCCTGTCACTCGAATTGAACTCCGGAAACGCTCCGACCACCTGGCTCCCGCCGCTCTCCGCACCGACGGGGTCGGTGGCGGGATTCGGTCGGGAACCGCGATCGGGCGGCGTTCCCTGCCTTGGGTTTCGACTGTCTCCGGCCCATTGCCGGGGACGTTGGTCGCCGGGAAGTCTAGGGGTGGGGAGGACGGAGGGGAAGGGCATCTCGTGCTATCTTCCGATCGGATTCGTCCCTGAACGGCCCATGTCGCCTACTCTGGATCGCCGCCAGTTCCTCGAGGTCGCCCTGGCAGCGGGCGGGGCGGTGCTGGTGGGCGGCTGTCGGGCCGGATCGAGCCGCCCACCAGCCATCGACACGTGGGCGTTCGTGCGGGTCGGTTCCGACCACTCCATCGTCATCCTCGCCAAGAACCCCGAAATCGGCCAGGGCGTCAGGACCTCGCTGCCGATGCTGGTGGCCGAGGAACTCGATGCCGACTGGGACCAGGTCACGGTGGAACAGGCGGGGGCGGACGAGCGCCGATTCGGCCGCCA
>CADEGB010000348.1 GCA_902826755.1 uncultured Gemmatimonadota bacterium | reverse complement strand
AACCTTCCGAAGGGGCGAGCGTTCGGCCGACAAAAAGAGGTTCTTGGCCAGCTGCTGGGTGATCGTGCTCCCGCCCTGAACGATCCCGCCGGCCCGCACGTTGGCCACCAGCGCCCCGCCGATCCGCTTGAGATCGAGCCCGTCGTGCTTGAAGAACCGCTGATCCTCGACAGCCAGGATCGCTTCGACGAGGTGGTCGGGAACGTCAGCGCGACGAACTGGAACCCGCCGTTCGAGGATCGGGGACGCCATGGCGCCGATCGGCATCGGTTCGCCCTCGCCATCGCCGCCCCAAGGGACCGGCCGACTATAGAACGCCGTCGGCATCCGGGCGGCGGGCGGTACCAACTCGGCCCGGAATGCCGCCTCGGCCCCAATCGCCAGCATGCCGACGGCGCCGATTCCCACCACCACCCGGCCGGCCAACCGGGGATCGAACCGGGCGCGAAGGCTCGAGATACCTGCCCGAACCCGAGTGGACCACGTCTCCCAGGTCATGCGCCCTCCCAGCGTCTGCGTGAACTATTTCCCTTGGACGCGCGAACTGCCCAGATGGTTTCACCGTGGAACAATGCTGCAGGACCTTTCCCGAGGCGGCGGGCGGCCCGATTCCCGTCCACCCGCTTTCCCCGGAGCGACCGAATCACGGCCAGTCCCCCCGATCGAGGCAAACCAAGGTTTTCTCCCAACTTGTACTGATCTCCATTCTTGCCTATCGTGGCAGGGCGATCCTGCGGCCCGTCCGACTGTCAAATTTTCGGATGCGCGCCTCTGCTGTCGCCCCCCGTTGGGAGGCGTTCAATGACCAGCTTGCGAGTCCAGCTTTTCGGCGGCGTCCGCGTCGAGCGCGAAGGCGCGCCCGTGGCCAACCTGACGCGGACACTCCAGGGACTGGTCGCGTTCCTGGCGCTCAACCACCATCGGACTCATCCCCGCGACATCCTCTACACCCACTTCTGGGGTGACCAGCCGGAAGACCGGGCCCGTCGGTGCCTCAACACTGCGATCTGGCGGCTCCGCCAGGTGCTCGAGCCTGCTGGCACCGCGCGAGGTTCGGTCCTGGTCACGACCGCGGCCGGCGAAGTCGGCCTGGCGTGGCCGCCGGGTGCCCGCCTGGATGTCGACGAATTCGAGCATGCGGCGCTCCGGCTGGCCGAGGCGGTTGGCGGGGCGCTGATGGCCGACGAACTCGAACTGCTCGACCGAGCCATTGCCGGCCCCCGCGGTGAACTGCTCGAAGGTTGGTACGACTCGTGGGCGCTCGAGGCCCGAGAACGCCTCCGGGTCCTTCTTCTCCGCGCGCTCGGCGATCTGACGGCCGCCCACCGTCGGGCCGGAGATTACCGATCCGCCCTGACGACCGCCGACCGGGCGCTGGCGCTGGACCCGCTCCGGGAGGAGGTGGTTCGCGAGTTGATGCACGCCGCGCTCGCCAGCGGCGACCGGGCCACGGCGCTTCAGCGCTATCGCGACCTCCGTCGGCGGCTTCGAAGCGATCTCGGCATCGATCCGTTGCCCGAAACCCAGGCGTTGTTCCGGGACATGACCCGGGCCGCGGGGCCTGATCCGGTCTCGAGACGCGACCCGGGACCGACCCCCTCGCCGATCCGACGGACCCTCCACGACCTCGACCGGATCCGGCGGCGCCTCGCCGCCGCCATCCGGGACCTCGAAGCATCCCTCCCCGACCTCCCCACCGACCGGTGACCCCCGGGTGAGCCCGCCGTGATCGCGGCGTGAGCGGAGGTCACCACCTTCGTTCCGTCACGAGATGCGGCGGGCGTCAGGCCCGAAGGAGTCGCCGGATGGAATCCGGTCCCGAACCCGGCGACCAGTCGCTCATCATCCGTTTTCGGCGCGAACCACGGGACGTCCCGGGCGCGCCCCCACTCTGGCGAGGCGAAGTCACCGACGTGATGACCCGCGAACGGTTCGTCTTTTCCCGACCCGAGGATCTCCTCGGCTTCCTGGCCGAACGACTCGGGACCGGGATGTTCCGCGCGGCGCTGGCGCGGGTAACCGGCCGGACCCGATGACCGACGCCCCCGTGCCCACCCTGGCCCGCTACGACCAGGCCGCCCCCGAACCGATCCGGATCACGGTGGACCAGGTCCCATCGGGCTTTGCGGGGACTCAGGCCACGGTCCGCCGGATGATCGAGTTGATCCGCTCGGGGGCCAAGGACTTCTACGTCCGGCAACGCGCCATCGACGTGCTGTTCGCCGAGCGGGTGCCACCGAAGGACTACCTGGGTGAAATCGAAGCGCTCTTCCGCTTCGTGCAACGCCACCTCCGTTACACTCGGGATCCCCATCAGGTCGAGGTCCTCCACGCCGCCCGGCGCTTGCTGGCGCTCCGCGCCGGCGACTGCGACGATCACACCATCCTCCTGGGCGCCTTGCTTCGATCGATCGGCCATCCCGTGCGGATCGTCCTGACCGGCCCCGATCCCCGACGCCCAAAGCTGTTCTCCCACGTCTACCTCGAGGTCGATTTCCAGGGCACCTGGATTCCGCTCGACGCGACGATGCCGCATGGCCCAGGCTGGTCGCCGAACGCACCGACCCGGCTGGTCGTGCCGCTCAACGGAGGGCGCCGCCCAACTGGAACGACCGGGGAGTTAGCGGCGGCGCGCCATCTGTTCGAGCGATTCACCGCGGCGCCGGCGGATCGGACCACCGTGGTCCGGGCGTCCCGGGTGATGCCGCCGGTCGTCGTCGGCCTCGGCGAACTGGTGGGCCTCATCTACCGCTCGGACAAATGGGAGCCGGGGGTTCCGAAGACCTACATCCACTTCATGGAGCGGCGCCCGATCCTGGCCGCCGACCCTCGCGGCCGTCGCCTTTTCATCGTCGGCGGCCGGTACCGAATCACCGAACGCGGAATCGAGGGATGACCCGATGACCGACTCGACGCTCGGCCTCGACGAACTGATGATCGTGAACCCCGGCCCGGTCGGCGCCCGACCCTGCCGGTTGACGCCCCTCACCCCAGTGCCGGCCGGAACCCTCGGCTGTGACTGCCGGGGCGGCCCTCAGCCCGGGACCCTCCACCTCGGCGACGACGGGATCGTCTACCAGGCGGTTGGCCGGGCGGTCCCGGCCCGGACCGGGGCGACACACAACCGTTAGGCAGTTTCGACTCACCGGGCCGCGCGGGCGGCCGCACCAGGAGGAGACCGTACCATGGGCAAGCTCAACGGCGTCAAGGAGAAGCTCCAGTTTCCACTCTACGACGCGCACCTGGTCGAGGGCACCATCGCGCCCGAGACCCGGACGATTCAGTTCTTCGTCAACATCCAGAACAAGACCAGGCTCGAGACCAATCTCCAGATGCCGAGCGCCCTGCCGAGCTTCAACACGTTCGAGGCGCGGGCCATGCGGGTCGTGAGCAACCTGCGGACGCCCGAGGCGCTCCGAGAGCTGATCTTCGGTTCGGTGACCCGGCTCCTCGTCGGCGAAAAGACGATGATCGAGGTCCCGACGTTCTACTTCCCGGCCGGCGCGGGGGTTTCCGGCTCGGCCGCGCACGGCGCGCCGGATCCGCTCGCCACGTTCCGGTTCGCCGAACCGGTGCAGATCGAGCCGCAACAGAATTTCCGGGTCGAGCTCCAGTTCCCCGTCGGGCCGGGTGCCGACCTTCAGAAGGAGAAGGGACCCTATCGAATCTGGGTCTTCCTCGACGGCTATCTCACCCGCGACGTCCAGTAGTCCGACCACCAACCGCGCGGCCGAGCGCCGCGGGAGGGAACGATGCACGGCGATCTCATGGGGACGGGCTATCTCGGCGAACTCCGGGAAGCCCCCGATGGACAGCTCTATCAGTGGGTCGAGGGGATCGACGGCCTCGGCAACCCGGTCGGTTTCTGGAAAGCGCTCCGTCGCCGAGTGCGCGGCGCGGTCCGGCGGTTGGCCCCGCTCGCTTCGCGGGCCGCGGGGATGCTGCCCGGTCCGTACGGCGCCGCGGCGCGGCGAGCCATCGATACCGCGACCCCGTTTCTCAAGCGGGCCGGTCTGACCGGGGCCGAGGGTCTCGGTCAGCTGTATCAAGCTCCCGACGGCGAGATGTACCAGGTGCACGGGCTCGCTGACGGGCCTGACCTCGAGGGCCTCGGCGATCCCGGGATCGGCCACCTCGGCGAAGTCCGCTCCGGGGTCGACGGCCATCTCTACCAGTGGGTCGAAACGGTGAACGGCCTCGGCGAGCCGGTCGGGTTCTGGAAACGACTCCGCAAACTGGCCAAGCGGGCCCTGCCCCTGGTTCAGCGCTACTCGGCGTTCGTTCCTGGCTACGGCACCGCGATCAGCGCGGGGCTCAAGACCGCCTCGCCCTGGCTCAAGCGGGCCGGCCTCTCGGCGGACGAGGAGACGATGGCGGGCGTCGACGCGGCCGAGGACCTCGAGGGTCTGGCGGATGACGTGGAAGGGCTCGACGCGGAGGACCTCGAGGGCCTCGAGGAAGGCGCCGCCGATCTCGAGGGCTACGTCCCCCCGAACACGCCGCCCGCCGGTCCCCAGCCCACTCACTTTGCCCCGCTCTGGTGAATCCGATGATCAACCTTGGCCACGACATCCAGGACACGGCGACGCTGACGTCCGGGCGCGCCGCACCCACGGGGCGCGAGATTCCCTACGACTACGCCGCCACCTTTACGCTGACCGGCGTCATCGGCAATCGGGTTCAGGACGTCATCAACGTCAGCGTCGACGGCGCCTTCGTGGCGGTCGGCATCGGCTACAGCTTCAAGCCGTTCCAGCCCCCGCAGGTGCCGCCGACGACCCCGGTCATCGAACGACGCAATCAGCTCCTGCGGGCCCGGGCCACCACGCCGCTGTCGCTGGCCACCCTGGCCTCGCTCCTCGACGCGTCGAACCCGGCCTTGCTCGTCACCGCGATCGAGTCGTGCCTGATCCGGCATTGCGCGATCGACTTTCTCTACGCCATCGTCGACAGCGCCAGCGGACGCGAGCTGCAGAACCAGCCCATCCACAACCTGGCCGGTCTCGGGTCCGCCGACGGGCACCGCCCGTTCCGACCGTTTGCCAAGCCCATGGTCTTCCTGCCGCGAAG
>CADEGB010000347.1 GCA_902826755.1 uncultured Gemmatimonadota bacterium | reverse complement strand
AGCCAGGTCATTCCCCTCACGCGGCTCGGCCCCGATCTCTTTCGGGGGCAATCGGCGGACGGCGGCCAGTTCGATCTCTATGCGTTAGGCACCGTGTCGGTCAAGTTCGTGCGGGGCCGGTCGGGCCGGGTCGCGGGGATCCGGTTCAGTGTCGACCGGGTCCGGGATCTGGACCTGGTCAAAGTGAGGTAGCGAGGCGGGGTGTCGCCCGAACGAGTAGGCGGTCCACGGTCGCCCCTCGCACGACCCTGCGATTCCGCGTCTGATGCCGACAAGGGAGGCTCACGGAAATGAGACAAGGGTGTGCGGTGATCGTCATTGGTTGGGTGCTCTTCGGCGCTGCCGCGGCGCCGACCGCGGCGCAGAGCGCCGTGGTGGTCACCGGCGCCACCGTGATCGATGGGACGGGGGCCGGACCGATTCGGGATGCGGTCATTGTCATCGAGGGGAACCGGATCGCCGCGGTGGGGCCGAGCCGCACGGTCAAGATCCCGAGCGGGGCGCAACGGATCGATGCCGCCGGCAAGTTC
The DNA here is from genome assembly GCA_902826755.1 of uncultured Gemmatimonadota bacterium. GTDB lineage: Bacteria > Gemmatimonadota > Gemmatimonadetes > Gemmatimonadales > GWC2-71-9 > SHZU01. The sequence goes on along the minus strand of CADEGB010000347.1, from coordinate 4,548 downwards.
ATCATCCCCGGGTTGATGGATGCCAACGTCCATCTGATTCTGATGATGTCGATCGAGTTCCACGCCCGGTACGAAGGGCGTTACGAGGACCTGATCGAGGAGGCGGCCCAAGTCACGCTGCGGAACGGGGTCACCACCGTCTTCGACTCGTGGGGCCCGCTCCAGCCGCTGATGAACGTGCGAGACCGGATCAACCGCGGCGAGACGGTCGGGAGCCGGATGTTCGTGGCCGGCAACATCGTGGGGCTGACCGGCCCGCTCGATCGGGACATGAATCCGCAGGCGGCCACCGCATCCACCGCGCCATTCCGGAAGCGGGTCAACGCCGTCTATACGGAGAATGTCGGCGCGGAGCTCCTGTGGAAGACGCCCGAGGGCGTTCGGATCGAGGTTCGGAAATACATCGCTCGCGGCATCGATTTTCTCAAGTACGCGGCGGCCGGTCATGGCGATGGCAATCTCAATTTCCTGATGTTCTCGCCTGAAGCGCAGCGGGCCATCGTGGAGGAGGCCCACCGGGCCGGCCTCATCGCCCAGAGCCACACGGAGTCGGTGGAGAGCCTCCGCCAGGCGGTCGAGGCGGGGATCGACATGGGTCAGCACATGGAGGTGACCGGCCCTGAGCCGATGCCCGAGTCGACCCTGAAGGCGATGCTCGATCGGAAGATCCACGCCGCCATTCAACCAATGACCCAGCGACGCCTGAAAGGCTTGATGGGCGCGGTGTCGCCGGAATGGGGCAAGACGCTCCAGGTCGCGGCCGACAACGAGGTCCGGATGCTCAAGGCCGGGATCCCGTTGTTGATGGCCAGCGACGGCGGGCTGCTGGATCCGGACGAGGTGGCCTCCAACGACCCGCGGGCGGCCACCGACCTTCCGTTTGCGCTCGGTGAGGGGCATTTCCTATGGCTGCGGGCAATGGGGGAGAAAGGCATGACGCCGATGGCCGCGATCCAAGCCGCAACGCGGAACGTGGCCGCGGCGTATCGCCGACTCGATCAACTCGGGACCCTCGAGAAGGGCAAGCTCGCGGACCTGGTGATCCTGGATGCCGATCCGTTGGTGGATCTCGAGAATGTCCGCAAGATCTCGATGGTGATGAAGGAGGGTCAGGTGATCGACCGCGACAAACTGCCGCTCAAGGCGATCCTTACGGTACCCCGGCCCCCTGCCGGGTCACCGCGGGAATGAGCCCCCGTTGACGGTCGCCGGACTCGACGGCAGTTGCTTGATGCAAACGTCGTAAATCGGGTTACCACCTCTTCCGCGGCGAATGGCAGCTTGGGGAATGCCGAGTTGCCAAACCCCCTGCGCCGAGCCGAGTTTATGGCAATGCCGATTTCGGTCCCCACCTACACGGTCGACGACCTGGACCGGTTCCCCGACGACGGGAATCGGTACGAGCTGCTGGATGGGGTCCTCCTGGTGAGTCCATCACCGGGCATGCCGCACCAGGTCGTCACGGCCAGGCTGGTGGCGCTCCTCTCGGAGCGGCTCCGCCCCTGGCCCGACCTCCTGGTGACGAGCCCCGGCGTCATCGCCCTCCGACCCAGGACGAAGCTCGAGCCCGACCTCCTGGTCTGTCGAGCCCCGGAGACCGGGCTCCGCTGGGAAGCGGTCCGCGAGCGGTTCCTGGCCGTCGACGTCGCCAGCCCCGCGACGGGCATCTACGATCGCGACTTCAAGCGCCCGGCCTATTTGGAGATTGGCGTTCACGAAGTGTGGCGAGTCGATGCCGACGACCGCGTGATCCTGGTTTCGCGACCCCGCGAGGCCCCCGATCGTCCCTTTCGCGACCAACTTCACTGGTCACCGCCTGGGCTCGGCCAGGCGTTCGTCATCGATATCGAACCGCTGTTTCGGGGCCTGGAATAGCTGACGCGGGCCGTCGGGTCCTGCTCCGCCCGAGGGTCAGACGTCCCCGACGACGATCTTCCGCTGTTCCCCCGGGGCCATCAACGCCCGGGCCGGCGCCGCGCGGAGCCAGAGCCCGTAGCCGATCGCGGTCCAGACCAGGATCACGACCCATTCGAGCGGGAAGCTCCCGGCCGCATCGATCCAGTGCTGTCGGAGCGCCGACCAGAGCAGGAAGAGACTCCCCCCCGCCGCCAGGAGCGACACCGCGACGCCGAGCGGAATCCGGTAGGGGCGGGGCCGATCGGGCTCCAGCGTCCGGAGCCGCCAGACCGCGAGCGACGAGACGAAGTAGGCCAGGCACGCGGCGGCCGACCCCACGTTGACGATCGGGGCGATGCCACCCTTTCCAAGGAACGCCCCGGCAATCCCGAAGACCAGGACGAAGTTGATCGCCGCGACCGGGGCGCCGCTGCTCGGATGGAGTCGGGTGAACGCGGGGGTGATCATCCGGGCGCGCCCCAGCGCGAACAGGAGGCGGGTGGCCGCGATCATCGCACCGTTCCCGACCGTGACGATCCCGAAAATGCCGGCCAACAGCACCAACCGGGCAACCCACTCGCCGAACCCGATGCGGAAGGCCGCCGCCACCGGCAGATCCGCCTTCACCACGTCCTGCCAGGGCGCCGCGAACCCGGTGGCGAGTGCCGACACCCCGTAGTAGACCGACGCCGCGAGAACCGACGCCACTACGATCAGGCCCAGGGTTCGTGACGAGGTGCCCTCGGCCCGCTCTTCAAAAGCCTGGGGAATGCCGTTGAACCCGCCGAAGAACCAGGGCGTCACCCCGAGGACCGCCAGGAGGCCACCCCAGGCCGGCCCCCCCGTCGGTGCCACCGGGATGCCGGGACTGACGTTCGCCGCTGAGCCCCCCACGAACGCCAACCCGAAGAAGACGAGCGAAATCGCGATCTTCCCGTAGGTGAGCCAGTCCTGAAACTTGGCCGCCCCCTGGATGCCCCGATAGTTCAGGAACCCGAGCCAGATCGTCCACCCGAGCGTGATCGCCAGCCCGAGCGCCTGGATCGATTGCCCGCGCCAGGTATAGAGGACCGGGCCGCCGATGCCCGGCACCAGCGCGTCGAGAATCCACGCCAGGCTGATCGAGACGTACGGCACCACCGCGGTCATCATCAGCACCATGGCCCACCCGGCGGCGAACGACGCCGCCTGACCGAAGGCCCGATACCCGTACGCCGCCTCGGCGCCCGCCACGGGGTACATCGACCCCAATTCGGCGTAGCAAAGGCCGATGAGGGAGACGAACAGGCCGCCGAGGAGAAAGGCGATCATGGTGCCGACCGGGCCGGCCTGGCTGAACCAGAGGCCCATGTAGACGATCCAGCCCACGCCGACGATCGTGCCGAAGCCAAGCGAGAAAAACTGAACACCGCCGAGGGTCTTTTTCAGTTCGGTCATGGCATTGGAGTTGGTGGGGTGGCGGGGCGCCCGCCCGGATGGGTCTCGGCCCTCAATGTATCGCCTCGAGCCGTTGGGCCCAATGGCGGACCTACCGGCGCGATCCGGCCTGAGCCCGGGTGCATCGCCTCACTCGCCCCAGATCTCGCGGAAGACCTCGGCCAGGTCGATCTGGAGCGGACCGACGGCCGGGTCCGGCTGCCACGCGAGCTGCTCGTCGATGATCAGCGGCGAGTCGTCGGCGGGTCCCCACACCTCCACCAGGCGGGCGTCGGTATCCACGATCCAGTACGTGGCCACCCCGGACCGCTGGTACCGCCGCCGCTTGGTGACTCGATCGTACCGAGCCGTGCCGGGCGACAGCACTTCGACCACCAGGACGGGAATCCCGGCGTCGGGCCATTCGGCAAAGGGGCGGCCATCGGGCGTGGCGATCACGAAGAGATCGGGCTGCAGCAGCTGCCCCGACTTGAAGTCAAGATCCGCAGGCGAGAACACGACGGTACCGAGCCGGTGGGTGCGGCAGTACGGCTTGAGCCGGTCGTAGAGGGCGCTCACCGCGAACTGGTGGCGGGCCCGTGGGCTCGGGCTCACCAACAGCTCCCCGTCGACCAGTTCGTAACGGTTCCCGTCGTCGGGGAGGGCAAGGACCTCGTCGCGGGTCCAGCGGCGCGCCAGGTCAGGCATGGCCATACGGTACGCTCGGCGGTGGGAGATTGGCAACTCGGCATCGCCCACGATGGCGTGGGCGGGCGCCGGCGCGCTACCCAAATCGCCGCGATGGGGGGTCGAAATTGCGCGGATCGGCGGGACCTGGATCAGGTCCCATCCCCCCGGTCCGCGTAGGCTCGCGATCTGATCCATTCCTGTTCGAGACCGAGGCGGTCGATCCACGCCTCGAGGATCGATCGGTCGATGGTGGCGACGAGGCTAGGCGCCGGCGTCACGCATCAACTCCCGCACCCCTTCGTGCACGGCGTCCTCCGCCCAATCCGGGTGGCGGGCGCGGACACCGGCTTCCATGACGCGCCACGCCTCCAGCCAGAGCGCGTGCGCCAGCCGGAGCTTCTCGTCGGCCGTCATGGCCCGGATCCGTTCACGCTGGTAGGCCAGGGCCTCGTGCATGGCCGAATATGGGCAGCGATGGGGTGGGCCGACAAGCCGTCTGACGCCGGCGCCCGGAAGGCCGCGGCTCAACCGTCCCCCAGCCCGCGG
>CADEGB010000346.1 GCA_902826755.1 uncultured Gemmatimonadota bacterium | reverse complement strand
CCAAGGACGACGAGCTGGCGGGCGGGCTGGTCACCGACCTGCCGGCGCCGGACCTAGCGCTGCTGGCGAAGCTGAAGGACCTGCGCCTCAACCTTGCCCGCGAGCAGCGGGTGCCGGCTTATGTTGTCTTTCCCGACGCGACCTTGATCGAGATGGCGCGGGCGCGGCCGGGGTCGCTTGACGAGATGCGCCAGATCAGCGGCGTCGGCCCGCGCAAGCTGGAGCAGTTCGGCGCGCAATTCCTGACGATTACCCGCACCGATTGACCCTCACGGATGTGTGAAGTCACACAGAAACGTGACTATTTCGTGTGATGGATCGCACATTTTATTAGCAACTTCCCTGCTAGCCTCCTCAGCGTCAAATCTCACTGACTTGGGGAGTAGAGATCATGAAGCGTTCAACTGCGCGGGTTGCAACGTTCGGGCTGGCGGTTGCGATCGGGCTCGGCATCACCCCCGGCGCCTGGGCCAAACCCGGCTTCGCGATCGTGAGCCTGTCGCCGGGCGCGTTCGTCAGCAATTGCCAGAGCATGGGCGGAAGCACGTCGAGTGCGCCAACCGGCGGCATCCGCTGCACGCTGCCGAGCGGGCAGACCGTCGATTGCTCGTTCAACACCACCGAGGGCACCGCGATCTGCCAGTGGACCAAGGACCTGCCGCCCAAATCGGCGAAGGCGCTGATGGGCGACGTGCCGCCCGACAGCCTCGCGCCCACCACCACCAAGCCGCCAAAGGCGACCGGCGCGCCCGACACCGTGAACTGAGGGTTCGCTGCGAGCGGAGGCCATGCGCCTCCGCTCGTCTCGCTTCAGAACGGGTGCGGCCCGTCGTACTCGCCGATGTAGCTGAGGTGGGTGACGAGGCCGGTGCCCGCGCGCCATTGATGCAGCGCGACGGCGGGCGGCTCCATCGAATACATCAGCGGCGCATCCGTCCTGAGATCGAGCGTCGCCTGGTGCGCGGTGCTGGGCGCGACCGAGGCGATGGTGCCGGCCCAGCGCACCTGGATCGGCCGGTGCACGTGGCCGCACAGGATGCGCTCCACGTTCGGGTGCCGCCGCACGATGTCGGCCAGCCGCTCCGCGCCGACCGTCAGGCGGCAATCGTCGAACTCCTTCAGGCCGCAGTCGAACGGCGGATGGTGCATGAAGAGAATGGCGGGCTTGGCGGAGTCCGCAAGCCGCGCCTCCAGCCAGCCGAGCCGCTCTCCGCACAACTCGCCGTGCGGCTGCCCCGGCGTCAGCGTGTCGAGCGCGATCAGGCGCAGCGGTCCACCCTCGACCACGTATTGCATGAAATCGCCGTCCTGCAGGTAGCGATGCGCGGCGAAGGCGGCGCGCAGCGGGGCGCGTAGATCGTGGTTGCCGGGGATGAGATGCACCGGCGCCGCGAGCGGCGCCAGCAGTTCGCGCAGATGCGCATATTCCTCCGCCATGCCGGCATCGACCAGGTCGCCGGTCACCAGCACGACGTCCGGCGCGGGGCGGAGCGCGTTGAGGTGCGCGACCGCGCGCGCCAGATAGGCCGCGGTGTCGACCCGGCCCATCGCCAGCACGCCCTTGGGCCGGATATGGGTGTCGGAGATCTGGGCGATCAGCATGCCGACCTCACAGGAACGCCGCATAGCGGCTGAGATCCAGCGCGTAGATCTTCGCCACCTTCGCGCGGGTCGACTTGGTCAGGAAACACTGATAGGACGGCCATTCTCCCGCCGCGTCGGTTTGGGTCAGGGCGACGGCGGAGACGTCGCGGTCGACCGATGACGGCCGGGTGTTGTGCCAGCCGCCGATCGTGGCGACAGCCGCGTGCAGCGCTTCGAGCGGCTCGCGCGGCGTCGCCAGCCCCGCACCGATCTCCACCAGGCTTTGCACCAGGTCGACCTTGTCGGCGTTGACGACCCGGCTCGGCGTGACCAGCCGCTCGACCGGATGGAATTGTTGCCGGTGGTGAAGGTTGCAGATCGTGATGTCGATCCCCAGCAGGTGGTCCAGAAACTCCTCGAATGAGTATCCCGCGTCGCGCGACCGCTTCAAGCGCCGGGACATGTTGCCGTCTTCGTAGCCGTGACGCAGTGCGTGGCGATAGCTGCTGACGGCGCGCCTATAGGGGTCGCGTATCACGCGCAGCCAGGTCCAGCCGTTGCCGTCCGCCTGGCCCGCCCAGGTGCGGTAGGCTTCGTCCGAATAGAGTCTCTCATTGCGGAACCTGTGCGGCCAGTTGTGGTGGGCGCGGGCCGCGTGCAGCAGGTCACGATGCCAAAGATACCAAAGCAGCACCGTGGTGCAGGCGGACTTGGCGGACCAGACGATGCCGATCTTGCCCTCTCCGAGCATGGTGGCCAGGAAGGCCTTCACCTCCGTGGCGCGGGCCCGCTCCCGCTCGGCCTCGCGGCCGCGGACGGTGGCCACCACGGTGCCGGTGATCATCGCGGCCACCGCCAGGACGATCGCCGCCGATTCGACCCGCCGCCGGCGGATCAGCTTCCGGAACCGGTATCCGACGCCATCGGGGCGGGCCGACACGGGAAGCCCGTCGAGGTGACGGCGGAGGTCGCGGGCCAGTTCGGCCACCGAGTCGTAGCGCCGATCCTGTTCTTTCCGAAGAGCCATCAGGATGATGGCGTCGAGGTCCCCCTCGAGGGCCGCGCGGGCTCGGGCCGTCGACCGTTCGCTCAGATCCGACTCCCGGCCCACCGGCAGCACGGCGCTCGGTTTGGGCGGCGCGATCTCGGTGATGACCCGTTCGATTTCCGCCGAGGATTTTCCGCGGACGTCGAGGGGGCGGACGCCCGCCAGCAGTTCGTACAGGACCACGCCCAGCGCGTAGACGTCGGTTCGGGTTCCAGCCGGCAGCCCGCGGACCTGCTCGGGCGAGGCGTAATCGGGGGTATAGGCCCGCGGTCCGATTTCTGTGTCCGGCGGGCGTCCGGGATCGTCGGCGTCGCCCAGGAGCTTGGCGATCCCGAAATCGAGGAGCTTGACCGTTCCCTCGCCATTGACCAGGATGTTCCCCGGCTTCAGGTCCCGGTGGATGACGAGACTCTGGTGGGCGTATTCGACCGCCTTGGCCCCCTGCAGGAAGAGCCGGAGCCGGTCGGTGACCCCGAGCTTCCGCTGATCGGCCCAGGTCGTGATCGGGAGGCCATCCACCAGCTCCATGACGAAGTAGGGACGTCCGTCCGGGGTCACCCCGCCGTCGTGAAGGACCGCGATGTTGGGGTGGGTCAGGAGCGCCAGGATCTGGCGCTCCCGGCGGAACCGCGCGATCGCGACGTCGCTGGTGGCGTGGTGCCGGAGGAACTTGATGGCCACCCGGCTCCGATACTGGTCGTCGTCACGGATGGCCTCATACACCGTCCCCATCCCGCCCTCGCCGATCCGGCGGACGATCCGGTAGCCGCCGATCCGATCGCCCGGGACCTGTTCGGCGGCGAGGAGACCCCGCTCGGCCAGTTCGGGAACGGGACTCTCGAGCCGGCTGCCGGTCCGCTCATGCGCGGCCAGAAGGCCGGCCAGGCGGTTTGCCAGCCAGGGATCGGTGATCGTGGCGAGAAACCCGGCGCGCTCCTCCGCGGGGCGTTCGAGCGCCGTTTCGAAGGCCGCCTGGAGGGCGGCCAGTCGATCGGGGGTGAGCTGCCCGTCGGTCACGAACCGTCGCCGGGTGGGGCCGCGCCGAGCGCGTCGAGGAGGAACGCCCGGGCAAAGGTCCAGTCGCGTTTGACGGTGGCCGGCGACGTGCCAAGGGCTTCGGCGGTCTGTTCGATGTCGAGCCCGCCGAAGAAGCGAAGCTCGACCACCCGGGCCTGTCGAGGGGCCAGCGCCTCGAGCTGAACCAGGGCGTCGTCGAGCGCCAACAGTTCGAGCAGTCGTTCCGACTTGTGGTCGGGTACGTCGAGGGACTCGTCGAAGGTGACTCGGATCCCGTGATCCCGCTTTTGCCGGCTCCGACGCCTGGCGTGGTCAATGAGAATCCGCCGAATGATCCCGGCGGCGACGGCAAAGAAGTGGGACCGGTTCTGCCAAGTGGCCCGGCTCTGCCCCAGCAGCCGGACAAAAGCCTCATCGGCCAATTCGGTGGGCTGGAGGGTGTGCCCGGCTACCTCCCGGCGGAGGGCCGCGGAGGCGATCCCATGGAGCTCGTCGTATACCCGGGCCGCCAGCCGGTCGGCGGCGCCGGGTACCCCATGCTGGACCTCCTCGAGGAGGAGGGTGACGTCTCGCTCGGTCAGAGCGGGCCTCCGGGCAGGAAAAGAGACGGAACAGCGCGAGAAGGTAACGCGCCGGTGGCCCAAGGTCGACCACCGGCACCTCCGGCCTGCGCGGCGATCCCGTCAGCCGCCGCCTGTCAGCCCGAACCGGGTTTGAGTGCGTCGCGCACCGTCCGTTCGAACGATCCGAGCTCCTTCTCGACCTGTTCCCGCGTCGATCCGTATCGCTGCTGGAGGGTGCCGACCAACTGATCACGTTTCCCGGCGATGATGTCGAGGTCGTCATCGGTGAGCTTGCCCCACTGCTCCCGGATCTTGCCTCGAAACCGCTTCCAATCCCCTTCGATGGTATCCCAGTTCATTGGAACCTCGCCGTTCGGGTGGACGAAAGCCGACGCGGGGAGGCCGCGCCGACCAGTACCTCGGAGACGCCTCCGGTGCCTTCGATCGGCACTCGAAGCCTGGCCGGAATTCGTCCGTGCATGCCGCGGCCGGAGAGAGCGTCGCTCAACAGAGGGGTTGCGGCATTCACTCACCAAAGGAGCGAGCCATGGACATCGTGATTCTCTTGGTCGTCGGATTCGTGGCCGGTCTCCTGGCCAGCGTCGTCGTCGGAGGAACCGGCCATGGCGTGGCGGGCGACATCCTCGTCGGGATCGTCGGTGCGTTGATCGGCAGTTGGCTGTTCGGGGCGGTTGGCTTGACCTCACCGATCGGTGGGTTGCCCGGCACGATCTTCGTGGCGTTTGTCGGAGCCGTCGTATTCCTCGTGGCGCTTCGAGTGCTTCGCCGAAGCCTTCGCGGCCCGGCAACCTGACGGCGCGCGCCCGGTCGGGGCGGGCCGCCCCGATCGTGGCCACCGGGCGCGGAGCGGGATCGG
>CADEGB010000345.1 GCA_902826755.1 uncultured Gemmatimonadota bacterium | reverse complement strand
TCGAGGTAGCCGGGCTGCGGCACCAGGATGCCGTTGGTGCCGGTGACCGTTTCGATGATGAGGCCGGCAATCGTGGCGGGGCCCTCGAGCTGAATGATCTCTTCGATGGCCGCCAGCGACTGGTCGACCGGATCCCATCCCCGCTGGATGCCGTGGTACTCGTCTGGGAACCGGATGACCCCGGGCATCCCGGGCTCGGCGGCCCAGCGGCGCGGGTCGCCGGTCAGGGTGATGGCTCCGGCCGTGGCGCCATGATAGGAACGGTACCGGGCCATGATCTTGTGACGCCCGGTGTAGAAGCGCGCCAGCTTGACCGCGTTTTCGTTGGCCTCGGCGCCGCCGTTGGTGAAGAAGAAGGTGCCGATGTCGCCCGGGCACAGCTCTGCCAGCTTGGCGCCGAGTCGGGCGCGGGGCTCGGTGGCCATGAACGGGTTGGCGTAGGCCACGGCGCGCATCTGCTCCGCCACGGCGTCGATGATCCGGTCGTCGCCGTGGCCGACGTTGACCGACATCAACTGGCTGTTGAAATCGATGAACCGCTTGCCCTCGGGGGTCCAGAAGTGGATGCCCTTGGCCCGGGCAATCGGGATCGGGTCGATCTTCGACTGGGCCGACCACTCGTAGAGGGTGTGCTGCTTGGTCAGGGCGACGATCTCGGCGCCCGAGAGGCTGGTCTTTTCCGCGGAGGCGGTCATCGGTCGGAATCCCGGTCTGGCTGGTGAACGGCGATCCGGGAAGTTTGCCCGCCCGGGGAGGCCTTGGGAAGGGCCGGCTCCGGCTTGCCAGGCCGAGTCCGGGCCCCGAGGTTTGAACCCGGCCTCACCCCAGGCGACCCGGAGTCATGGAAAAGTTCAGCCGGCGGTTCACCGATCAGGAAGTCGCTCAGGTGCTCCAGCGCGCCACCGAACTCGAGGACCGCCGTCCGACGGAGCTGCCGACGGCCCCCGGTCTCTCCCTGGCCGACCTTCACGAGATTGGCCGGGAGGTCGGCCTTGGCCCGGACGTGGTCGACGCCGCCGTCCGATCGGTCGAGGCAAATGCCCGGCCCCGGGTGGCCCCCGGCCTGGTGGCGCCACTCAGTGCCAAGCTGTCGTGGGACGTGCCCGGCTCGCTCGAGCGGGACGATCTGGAACGGCTGATCCGTTTGGTCGAGGAAAAGGTGGACTTGACCGGGACCGTGTCGGAGGCCCTTGGCACGGTCCGCTGGACCAGCCATCCGAGGGGCAACAAGTTCGAGCGCACGATTCAGGTCTCGCTGACGGCCGGGAGGGCCGCGACCCGGATCGAAGTGGTGGGCCGGCATCCGGCGGCGCTCCGCGGCCTGCTCCAGCTGCTGCCCGCGGGGTGGGGGGCGATGATCGGCGGGGCCGTGGTGGCCTCGGCGGCGACGGGGCTGCTGGCCTCCCTGGCGGTGACGGTCGGGGCCCTGGCCCTCGGTTTCGGGGTCGGGCGGACCATCTGGCAGCTCCTGGCCCGGCACAACCGCCGCCAGGTCCATCGGATTGCCGCGGACCTCGTCGACGAAGCCACCCGGTTGGCCCGACCGGCCGGGCCGGAGTAACGAGGTCGCCAGGACGGTTGCTCCCAAGCGGGGGCGACGCGATATTGCATCCGCTTAAGCGGATACGTTTCGTGCCCAACCCGCAGTCACTCCTCACGGCCGACCGCCTCTTCAAGGCGCTCGGCGACCCGACCCGCCTCCGGCTCCTCAATCTCCTGGTGGCCGGCGAACTCTGCGTCTGCGACATCATGGAACTCCTCGACCTGCCCCAGTCGACGGCCTCTCGCCATCTCGGGTACCTCCGGCGCGTGGGGCTGGTGGGCGCACGGCGGGCCGGCAAGTTCGTTCACTATCGGCTGGCGGACGGATCGGGGCCGCTCGATCGCCGGGTGGCGGCGTGGCTCCGGTCGGCCGCCGAGGATATTCGCGGTCTGGCGCGGGAACGGGCCCGGGCGGCCGCGCGGATCCAACATCGCGAGGAGGTTCCGTGCTGACCGATACCCCGACGGCGCCTCGGCGGCTCGAGGGCTTCGAGCGTCATCTGACCTGGTGGGTGCTGGCCTGCATGGTGGCGGGGCTCGGCCTCGGCCGTGGGTTGCCGGCCGTGACCGCGTCGCTCAGCACCCTCGAGTTCCGCGAAGGATCCCAGGTCAACCTGCCGATCGCCATTCTGATCTGGCTCATGATCTATCCGATGATGCTCCGGATCGAGTTCCGCTCGGTGGCCGGCGTGGCCACCCGGCCCAAGGGCCTCCTGGTGACCCTGTTCGTCAACTGGCTGGTCAAGCCGTTCTCGATGGCCCTGCTTGGCTGGGTCTTCCTGGAGCAGGTCTTCGGAGGGCTGATCGCGCCAGAGGCCGCGCGGGACTACACGGCGGGCCTCATCATCCTCGCCGCGGCGCCCTGCACGGCGATGGTGTTCGTCTGGAGCTATCTGACCAACGGCGACCCCGCCTACACCCTGGCCCAGGTGGCCATCAACGACCTCCTCATGCTGGTCCTCTTCGGACCGATCGTGATGTTCCTGCTTGGCGTGGCCAACGTGGTGGTCCCGGCCGACGTGCTGGTGACGTCGGTCGTGGTCTTCATCGTGATCCCGCTCCTGGCGGCGACGGTCACCCGAGTCTGGATGATCCGGACGCGGGGCCTCGAGTGGCTCGAGCAGCGGTTCCTGCCGGCCCTCCGGCCGGTGACCCTCGGCGCGCTCCTGCTTACCCTGGTGCTGATCTTTGCTTTTCAGGCCGAGAACCTGCTGACCAACCGACTGGCCGTGGCGCTGATCGCGGTCCCGATCATCGTCCAGGTGTATTTCAACTCGGGCCTGACCTATCTGCTGATGCGAGCGCTCAAGGTGCCCCATGACGTCGCGTCGCCCGGGGCCCTGATCGGGGCGAGCAATTTCTTCGAGTTGGCCGTCGCGGTGGCCATCACGCTGTTCGGGCCGACGTCGGGAGCCGCTCTGGCCACGGTGGTCGGGGTCCTGGTGGAAGTGCCGGTGATGCTCTCGGTGTGCCGGCTCTGCAATGGCAGCCGGGGCTGGTACGAGCGCGCGCTGCCGCTGGCCGGAAAGGGCTGATCCGATGCGCTACGCGCTCCTCTCCGACGTTCACGCCAATCTCCCCGCGCTCGAAGCGGTTCTGGCCGATCTCGTGGCCGCGGAACCCGTCGACGCCATCTATCATCTCGGCGATCTGGTTGGCTACGCCCCCTGGCCTGACGAGGTGGTGGCGGCCATCCGAGGGGCGGGAATCGCCGGGATCGCGGGGAACTACGACTCCACCGTGGCCACTGATTATCAGCACTGCGGCTGCCGGTACGAGGATCCGGTCCAGGAGGAATTGGCGCACGTGAGCTACCAGTGGACCCGGACGCGGGTTTCACCCGCCACCCGGGCGTTCCTGGGCGGGCTTCCGTTCCGGCTCGATCTCCTTCCGTTAGGCGGACACGTGGCGGGGCCTCGCCTGGCGCTGGTCCATGGGACTCCGACGCTCAACACCCTCTATTGGACCGACGATCGCCCCGACGACTTTGCCCGCAAGATGATCGCCATCGCCGGACTCAAGCCTGGCGATGCCGTGGCGTTCGGTCACACGCACAAGCCGTGGACCCGGGACGTCGACGGCGTCCAGCTGGTCAACACGGGAAGCGTGGGCCGGCCCAAGGATGGGGATCCCCGGGCCGGCTACGTGGTGGTGACGATCGGCGCGGGGCCGGTGACCGTGGAATTCCGTCGGATCGATTACGACGTCGAGCGGGCGGTGCGGGCCATCTCGGAGGCAGGTCTGCCGGAGGCTTTCGGGACGTTTCTAAGGACCGGAGGGAGGATCGCCTGACCGCCGGCCGCCCGGGTCAGGGCGACGCGACCGCCAGCACCACCCGCCGCTTGAGCACCCGCTCGAGGACGTCCGCCTTTCGGGAAGCTCCCCACACCTCGAGTGAGAGATCGGCGCCCGCCCTCCGGGGCGAGACCCGAATCGACAACTGATCCTTGGTGAGCCGGGTGGTGACTTGGTCGACGATGGCCGCGTGTCCCCGATCGAGCCCATCCGCCACCCGGAGGACGCCGGCAAGGCGGCGGACCACGGCCCGGTCCTCTTCCGACAGGCGGAGGTACTCGGGGTGCTTCTTGCTCGGCCCCTTCTTCCGGTGATAGCGGCTGATCAACGCCACCAGATGCCGGTCGCGGGTGGTCATCGACAGCCGCGCAGCGTGGAGGATCAGCTGGTAGCTGTGCTTGTGATGGCGGCGATAGCTGACCACCTGGCCCACGTCGTGGAGCAGGCTGGCTGCCTCGAGCAAGGGCCGTTCTGCCGGATCGGCGCCGAGGACTTCGCGGAGCCGGTCGAACAGGGTCAGCGCCAGGGCGCGGACCTGCTCGACGTGCCGGCGGTCGCCCTGACAGCGATCCACGAACTCCCGCATGGCCCGAAGCGGGTCCACGGTGAGGGCCCGGTCGTCGCCGACCATTTCGAGGAGGAGTCCTTCCCGGAGCCCGTACCCGCTGACCGTGACGTCACGAGCGCCGGTCAGGTCGAGCAGCTCGGCGGTGACCGAGAGGCCCGCCAGAATGATGTCGGCGCGCTGCGGGTTGAGCCCCGGCACCTGGGCCCGTTCGGCGGAGGTCTTGGTCGACAACCACTCGAGGAGCTGTTCGACCTCGCCGGTGGACACCGTTTCGCCGTGGACCGCCTCGGCCACGTCGAACCCCCGGCGGGCCCGTGCCATCCGGCCGAGGTTGGTGAAGGTGCCACCGGAGCCGATGATCGTGGCCGCGGCCCAATCGCGGTCGGAGACGGTCTTCTTGAGGCGCTTCCGGACCCAGCCGCGCAGGCTCGCGACCTCGCGGGGGGTGGAGCGCTCGCCGGGAAGCCACATTTCGGTCAGCCGGACGGCGCCGAGCGGCAGGGAGCTGGTCAGTTCCACGAGGCCGTTGACCGCCCCGATCAGCTCGAGGCTGCCGCCCCCGATGTCAGCGATCAGGGCCCGACGGTCGAGGAGCGAGAAATGGTGGGCGACGGAACGGTAGGAGAGGTTGGCTTCCGCGTCGCCCTCGATGACATCGAGGGCGATCCCGGTCTCCTTCTTGACCCGTTTGACGAAGAAGGT
>CADEGB010000344.1 GCA_902826755.1 uncultured Gemmatimonadota bacterium | reverse complement strand
GATACATGTCCGCCTGGATGTCGAGCCCGGCGGCGCGAGCCGAATCGATCTTGGCGATCATCAGGGCCATCTTGGGATGGTTCCGGATCCCGCCCGCCTTGAGATGGTAGATCTCGACCGGCACCCCACCCTCTCGGCCGATTCGGATCGCCTCGTCGATCGCCTCGAGCACCTGATCGGCCTCGGAGCGCATGTGCGTGATATAGACCCCGCCATAGGGAGCCATGGCCCGGCTCAACTCGATCAACTCCTCCGTCGAGGCGAAGTTCCCGGGCGGGTAGATCAGGGCGGACGCGATCCCGAAGGCGCCCTCTTCCATGGCCCAGCGGACGGCCTGCCGCATCGAATCGAGGGCGGCCGGGGTGGCGGCGCCCATCGCCTCGCCCATGCCGTAGACCCGAACCGACGTGGCGCCCGCGAAGGATCCGATGTTGGGCGAGACGCCGTTGGCCTTCATCGCGTCGAGCCACCGGCCGAAACCGCCCTGGCCGGCAAACGTCCGCGCCAACGCCAGCAGACTCGAGTCGCGGATCGTGGCGGCCGCGAGCGTCTTGTCGTTGGCCGGCGCGTTGGTCGACCCTTCCCCCATGATCTCCGTGGTGATGCCCTGGGTGATCTTGGAGACGACTCGACCGTCGCCGCGGAGGAACGCGGCCCGGGAGTGGCTCTGGATGTCGATGAACCCCGGGGCGACGACCAGCCCCTTCACATCGAGCCGCGCGGCGGCCGGCGCCTCGGCCAGGACGCCGGCCGGGGTGATCCGAGCGATCCGATCACCTCGGATGGCGACGTCACCCAGGTACCAGGCGGCACCGGTCCCATCGACGATCCGCCCGCCCGTGAGCACCAGGTCGTACGGTGCGTCGGCGGGTGGTTCGGACCGGACGCCGGCCTGACAGCCGACGAGCGAGGTCATGAGGCACACGAGCGGGAGACGGAACGGGGCTGACATCAGACGACTCCAGTGGTTGGCACCATATTGGTACCGCCGCGACCGCCCGTTGGCAACGGGAGCTGAGCGGGAGAGGGCCGTTCACGGGGCGGGACGGCACCGGCAGCGGATCGTCATCCTTGTCCCGCCCTCGGGCCCTACGGCGCCCCGGTCTTGTCCTCGAGCCCGGCGGGCGCGAGCCGCGCGATCTGGGTGGCCAGCCATGAGGGCTTGGCATCGACGATTTCGCGGCGCTCCTTACGAGCGACGGCCGTTCTCACTGCATGGGCGCCGAGGAACCGGATCGGCTCCGGTGGGAATGACCCCGCGGAGCGGCCGATCAAGGGATATTGGCCCCAGCGGTCCTGCCGGCCGAGGGCCATCGACGCGAGAACCCGACCCCCAACCACGCTCGGACCGACACCGTTGCCACTCCACCCGACGCCGTAGATCAGGTGGCGGCGGCCGCCCAGATAGCCAAGCAACGGCAGGCTCGTGGGCGTTCGGTCGATCGGACCCGACCAGTCGTGGGTGATGGGGACGGCCCCGAGCGAGGGGTAGTAACGCCGAAAATCGGCGGTGACCTCGGCAGCCCGGCGGGAATGCCGATCGAACCGGGGACCGATGCGCCCACCGAATCCGATCGTCCATCCTCCCTTGCCGAAGATGATCCTCCGGTCATTGCTGATCCGGTAGTAGTCCACCATGATCTGCGAATCGGTGATCGCAAGATCCGGATGCCAGCCAAGCTGGGCGAGCTCCTCCGGGATCGGGGCCGTGGCGACAATGTCGCTCGAGATCACGGCGATCGAGCGGCCCAGTTCCCGGATCCCGGCCGCCCAGGCGTTGGTCGCAATCACGACAGTCGGTGCTACGAGCCGCCCCTGGTCGGTGGTGAGGACCACCGGCTGGTCTCGGGTAAAGTGCCGAACGCGGGAGTGTTCGTACACTCGAACACCGGCCTCGAGGGCCACTCGGCGCAGGCCCCGCGCCAGCGCGGCCGGCTGGACGACCGCAGCCGATCCCTCCAGAATTCCGGCCCGATGGACCGGCGACCCCGCGAGGCGGTGAACCTGATCGGGCGGGACAACCCGGAAGGGGGTAACCCCGCGCCGGGCACAGAGCTCGAGCAAGCCGTTCCACGAACCCATCTGCGCTTGGCTCGTCGCCGTCCAAAGCCAGCCTCCCTGGCGGAAGTCGGCGGCGATCCCATGAGCCGCGGTAAACACCCCGATTTCGGCAATCGCCCGTTCCGAGTCCTGCGCGACGGTGACCGCGTCGCGCTCGCCGATCAATGCCGTGAGGGAAGCCAGCTTCGGCCACCAGGACAGCGCGAATCCTCCGTTCCTTCCCGAAGCTCCCCCGCCGCAAATGTCGGCTTCGACCACAGCCACATCACACGCCGGAGCGAACTCCTTCAGGCGGATGGCGGTCCATAGTCCGACGTAGCCACCGCCGACGATGGCGACGTCCGCCGTGTGGTGGCCCGCCAGCGGCGGGGCGTCCGGTGCGTCCCCTGCAACCTCCTGGAGCCAGAACGAGCGGTGGGGTTGAGGCGTCACGTTTCGCCGCGCGAACTCCCTGAGCCGAGCACCCGCGTCAGGGCGAATGGAACGAAGTAGGGCCGGTGCAAGCGAGCCTCCATGAAGTGGACAGCCCGGGGCCGGCGACCCCGAACGTACGGTACTCCAATCATGGCTTGGGGCGGCTGGGGGGCTGGGGACGGGTGAACGGGTCGTCATTCGGGTCCTCGTGCCACTCGTACTCGAGACTCCTCGCCAGGGCCCGCGCGCGATCCTTACCATAGAGCTTCGCCACCATGCCGAGCGCCATGTCGGTACCGGCCGAGACGCCCGAGGAGGTGAGGATCTTCCCGTCCTCGACCCAGCGTGCCTTGGCGATCCACTCGACCTCGGGATCCTGATCGACCGCCAACGAAAAGAAGGCCTTGTTGGAGGTCGCCTTGTGGCCGCGGAGGATCCCCGCTTTGGCCAACAACGCCGACCCGGTGCATACCGATGTCGTCAATTCGGTTCGTTGGTGCTGGGCGCGGATGTAGTCGAGAAAGACCGGATTGGTGAGTTCGGTCAAGGTGCCGTTGCCCCCGGGCACCATCATGATGTCGAGGGGCGGCGCCGGCGCGAACGAGTAGTCCGCCACCACCGAGACACCCTGCGCCGAACGGACTGGTCCGGCCCGCTCCGCCACCATCACCACCTTGAACTCGCGCACATAGGCCCACATTTCGACCGGGCCGAAGACGTCGAGTACCTCGAAGCCGGGGTACAGAACGACCCCGAGCACCTTCTGCGTCGGTGCAGCCTGTCCCCAAACAACCCCGGGTGCCGCCACCAGGGCGGCCATCGTCAGTGAAAGGAACCGTCGCCGAAGGGCGGCGATTCGAGGGCCGGGGCCTGCCGGGACCCCGGGGTTCAACGTCGGTCGCATGATCGGAACTCCAGCGAAAGGTAGGTGGCGCGAACGGCCCTCATTCGAGCGCGTCGAGCGCCGATTGCAGTCGTTCCCGTTGCTCAGGGCTGATGGGACCCGCGGCCGGATTGGCTCGGGCTGCAACCGGCTGATGGCGTCGGAGCCTCCGAACCAGCAGCGCGGTGGCCAGCAGCAGGAGCACGCCAGGGGTGATCCAAGCCAGGATGTCGAACCCCGACCATGTCGGTCGGCCCAGCACGCCCTGACCGAAGCGTCGGACGAGATCGGCGCTGAGCTCCTCTACCGATTCGCCTCCGATGATCCGGCTCCGGACCTCATCCCGGAGTTCCGCGGCTTGCGGGCTCGGGCACGACGTCAGATTGAGACCGGGGCAGAAGGGACTCTGGAGTTCTTCGATCAGGGCATTGGCAACGGCGTCCGGCTCCCGGACCTGGCCCGAAGCCGGCGCCGCCAGAAACAGGAGCGCAAGGGTGAAACGAATGTGTTGCATCGAGCCGTCCTCCGGACAGTGGAAAGGGCAGCCGATCCGCGCCCGCGGCGATCGGCGACCCGAGTCGAGACCCAACTCGACGACCGGCCGGCGGCGCGGTTGGTCCCGCGCGGCGACGGTCGTCAGGCTGGTGACGGAGGAGCGGTGCTCGGTGGTTGGCCGCGAGGCGATTTGGGAAGGAGGCGGTCGACAGAGACGCACCCCGCGAAATCCGAGCGGACTGGCTGGTGGGGAACGACGGCCGCACCCAAGGGCGCTGGCGATGCCTGGAGCGGCGGACAGCACCAGCCGCCGAGGCACCCGCAATCCTGGTGCTCCGACGGGGCTGGGGCTCGCTCCTCACCGGCGCCGTGACGGTGCTCCGGAACTGGGGCCACCGGGCCCGAGGAGCACGCCGGCATGCCCACGGCTCCACCGAGCCGTCCCAGGAGCGCCAAGACGACGAGGAGCGAAACACGACGCCAACCCAGCCGGATCATCGTCGGGGATAATGACCGGGACCGGCCCCGGACGCCAGGGGAACGGCGCGCGGCCGCAGTCCCGAGCTGGGCGCCGCTAGGTGGTCGGAAAGAGAATCCCCACGACCGCCCGGAGGCCCCAGAAAATCAGCCGTCCCTCCGTCTGCTCGGTCACCGCAAACGCGACCGTCACCCGCTCGGCCGGGAAATAGAAGCCGTTGGTCCCCCAGAACCCGCTGTGCCCATGGCCGCGGCGTCCGTGAGCTTCGACTCCGTAGATCCCGAGCCCGTACCCGTCGCGCTCGGGACTGCGGGGCCGGAGCATCGTTTCCAGGGTACCGGCGCGCGCGAACACCCGCCCCGTCCCGAGCGCTTCGAGGAACAGCCCCATCTCCTCCAATGGCGCCGCGATGCCGCCACCCCCGTAGAGGTCGAACGACGGGTCCAGTTCATACGAGTCGACCCCACCGATGTACTGGTGGATCCGGGGTCCCGCCCGCTGAGGTATCGGCTCGAGCGTTTCGAACCAGGTGCGGGTCAAGCCGAGCTTCTCGAAATCGAGGAGGTCCCTGACGGCAACCCCGACGTTCTTGCCGGTCAAGCGTTCGAGGATCGCTCCGAGGAGGATATAGCCGGTGTCAGAGTACTTGAACTTCTCGCCGGGGGCGCCGACCGGCTGCAGACTGTCCACCAGCCACCGGACCTGTTCTTCCCGGGTCCATCGCTTCTTCGGGGTCGCCATGGCCACGGTGGCGTAGGAGGGCACCGCGGGATGCTCGTCCAGCCCGGCGCGGTGACTCAGCACCTG
>CADEGB010000343.1 GCA_902826755.1 uncultured Gemmatimonadota bacterium | reverse complement strand
CCGATCGATCAGGCTCTGCTCGGGCCCCTGTTCGGCGCGCCCACCGTCGTCGGTCGACTGGTAGTAGTACCCGAAGTTCTGGTATTGGAGCGCCGTGAAGGTCACCTTGAAGATGTCCTCGGGGGTGTCGGTGCCTTCGGCGTCGAACAGGGAGGGGAACTCATCGGCCAGCTCGAAACCCGACGCCGAGACCTCATCGGCTTTCGCGAGGGCGGCGGCGTAGTTTCCGCGGTAAAGCTGGACCCGGGCCAGGATTGCCTTGACCGCCTCGCGGGTGATCCGCGACCGGGTGCCTGACGCGGGCGCCAACGTTTCCGCCGTCTGGAGATCGGTGAGGATCTGGGTGTAAACCTCCTCGACCGTGGAACGATCGATCTCGGCCGCGTCATCGGGGCGGGTGATCGGCTCGAGTCGCAGCGGAACGCCCCCGAACACCCGGACCAGGTTGTGGTAGTGCAGGGCCCGCAACGCATGGGCCTGGCCAAGCAGCTGGTCTCGCTCCGACGCGCTCAGGTCCGGAACGCCGGGCACCTTCTGGATCAGCAGGTTGGTGCGGTTGATGGCGTCGTAGATCGCGTTCCAGATCCCCTGAATCGCGCTGTTGTCGGCCCTCAGGTCCTTGGCGTCGGCATCGGCAAAGGTGCTGAAGGTACCGGTGTGGACCGCGTTGTCGGCGTACAGGTCATTCAGGAACAGGTAGTCCCCGCCGTAGTAGCTGAGGCTTTGGAGCGCGCCGTAGGCACCCACCATCACCGTCCGAGCTCCGGACGCCGAGGTGATGGCCTGGTCCGACGGAAGGGCGTCGGGCGGCGAGGTGTCGAGGAGATCCCCACAGCCGGCAACGGCGGCCAGCCCAAGCAGGACGAGATATCGGCGTGTCATGGCTCACCACCCCAGCTGAACGCCGAACGAGAACGTCCGGGCGATCGGATAGGCGTAAAAGTCGGTTCCGAGGGAGACGTTGGCGGTGCTTCCGTTGCTGTTCACGTCGGGGTTGTAGCCCGTGTAGTCAGTGATCGTGAACACGTTCCGACCCATCAGATAGACCCGGGCGTTGTCGAAGCCGAGGCGTCGAGCAACCCGATTCGGCAGGTTGTAGCCGAAGGTCAGTTCCCGAAGCCGGATGTACGAGGCGTCCTCGATGAACCGGCTGGACACTTCCCGGGCCCCGGACGTCCCGTCATAGCTCGCCCGTGGCTGGTCGGTCACGTCACCCGGCTGCTGCCATCGGTTCAGGACGTCGCGGAAATGGTTGTCGAGGTAGTAGCCCCCGGCATCACTGAAGATCCGCATCCCGTTGAACACCTTGTTGCCCTTGCTGAACTGGAAAAAGCCCGTCAGGTCAAAACCGCCGATCGACATGTGGTTGGTCAGCCCGCCGGTGAAGTCGGGCCATGGGCTTCCGACGATGGTGCGGTCGGCGCTGGTGATGTCGCCGTCGCCGTTGATGTCGTCGTAGATGGCGTCGCCGGTCTGCGGGTCCACGCCGAGGAACCGGTACGCATGAAAGGCGCCGATCGGCTGGCCGACCTCGACCCGGTTGATGAGCCGGGTGCCGTTGGAGAACGGCTGGTCGCCGAACAATTTGGTGACTTCGTTCTTGTTGTGGGCCACGTTCAGCGTGGTGGTCCAGAAGAACCCATTGGCCCTGGTGGACTTGGCGTTGATGGTCGAGATCTGGAGCTCGACGCCGGTGTTCGACATGTTGCCGACGTTGTCGAAGACGCTGGTGAAGCCGCTGTTCCCCGCAATCGGGCGGGAGACGATCAGGTCATTGGTCTTCTTCTGGTACCACTCGGCCGTGAGGGCCAGACGGCCGTCGAACATCTCGATGTCGGTCCCGATGTTGAGCTGCGCGGTGCGCTCCCAGTGGAGTCCGGGATTGCCGACGGTGCACGGATAGAGTCCGCCCGCGGAACCGTAGTTGGCGCTGCACGCCGAGCTTTGCCACGGGTAGTACCCGATGGCCTGGTTGCCGTTCAGGCCGTAGCTGGCTCGGAGCTTGAGCAGATCGAACAGGCCATCCCCCATGAACGACTCCTTGTTGAGGAGCCACGCCGCGGAGACGCCGGGGAAGACCCCGTACCGGTTGTCGGGACCGAAGACCGAGGATCCGTCGGTGCGGATCGTGGCGGCCAGAAGGTACTTGTCCTGGTAGCTGTAGTTGGCCCGCGCAAACACCGACACCAGGTTCGCTTCCTGCTGGCTGCCGTCGAAGCTGGTGATGTTGGTGGCGTTGCGGACCTCATGGAGGTCGATGTTCGGGAGCCCTTCGCCCCGGACGAAATTGAGCTCCCGTCGATCGAGCTCGATGCTGCCGCCCCCGGTCACCTGAAACGCGTGGTTTCCACCGCCGCCGAAGTAGGTGGCAAAGCCATCGGCCACGTATTTGGTCGCCAGGGAGTAGGCCCGTTTGGCCACGCCGTCGACGCTGGCCGCGTAGGTGCCGATGATCAACGGCGACTCATACTGGGTTTCCCGGACGTTGTAGAAATCGATGCTCGAACGGCCGGTCAGCAGGAATGCGGTGGAGGGCTGCCACCTGACCTCCGCGGATCCAAGGACCCGGGTCGAACGCGCTCCGGCCTCGTTCAACTGGGCAAGGGCGACCGAATTCGGGTACTGGAGCCCGTCGTTGGTGCCGGTGAACGAACCGTCCGCCCGTCGAATCGGGACGATCGGCGCGTTGCCGACCACGTTGGTCGTCACCCCGCTCAGGCTGTTGTCGTTCTCCACCCGCTGGTTCGTTTCGCCCGAGACGGCCAACGTCGTCGCGAAGGTCAGCCGCGGGTTCGCGGCAAAATCGAGGTTGACCCGGCCGCCGATCCGACGGTATCGGGAGCCGATGATCACGCCGTTCTGGTTGTAATAGTTGCCGGATGCCCGATACCGGATCTGGTCGGTCCCGCCGGCGACCGACAGTTCGGCGTTGCTGATCGCTGCGGTTCGAAGGGTGGCGTCCTGCCAGTCGGTATCGACGCTGTCGGCATCGCCGACCGCGCCGAAGTACTCGTCGCCGTAGCCGTCGTTCGCGGCGGCCTCGTTGAAGTAGGTGATGTACTCCGTGGAATTGAGCAGGTCGAGACGTTTGCTCGCCCGCTGGAGGCCGGCGTAGCTGTTGAACGTCACCCGGGCCCGGCCAGCCTGGCCGCGCTTGGTGGTGATCAGGACCACGCCGTTCGACCCGCGCGACCCGTAGATGGCGGTGGCGGCCGCGTCCTTGAGGACGTCGATCGACGCAATCTCGCTGGCGCTCAGACTGCTCACGCCCCGCATCCCCTGGCCCCCGAGATCGAGCTGGGTAATGTCGTCGGAGGTCAACGGCACCCCGTCGACGACGTAGAGGGGCTGGCTGTTGGCCGTCAGCGAAGCCGAGCCCCGGACCCGGAGGCTGATCGCGTTGCCGGGGTTTCCGGCGTTTTCGATCACCTGCACGCCGGGGGCCTTGCCCTGCAAGGCGAGGTCGGCGCTGGCGCTCGAGACGTTCTCGATGTCGACCGCGCTGATCGAGGTCACGGCGGTCGTGAGCGCTGCCCGCTGTGCCGTCCCGTAGCCGATCGCGACGACCTCGGCCAATTGGACCGGTCGAAGGGCGAGACTGATGTTGACCACTTGTTCCTGGCCGACCACGAGCGTGAGGGGTCGCTCGATCGGACCGTAGCCGATCATCTGCACCCGGAGTACTGCCGCTCCGGGCCGAAGACCGGTCAAACGGTACTCACCCCTGGTGTCGGTCGCCGTTCGGACCCCGCCGGTGGACACGATCGCTCCTTCGAGCGGCCGGCGACTGGCGGAATCGGTCACGACGCCCCGGACCGACTGGGCGGCCGCGGTACCGGCTGGCACGCCCAGGCTGAGGAACAGGAGGAACCGGTAACGAATGGGTACAAGCGGTTGGTGCATGCTGGCCTCGTCGGCATGAGTTGCGATGGACGGGCGTCAAGGCGGATCCCACCTGGAGCGAAGGGGAGGCTCGAGCTTGGGGCGCGCTGACGCGGGTGACGCCCAGGCGCGGATCGACCCCGCCTGGGGGGCGATCCGTCGCTGTCGGCCGTCGTAGATCCTGACGGAACCAGCGCCAAGAACGTTCCAACCTCAATTTGGGAGGAGGTGCTGCGACAACGGCGGACGAGCAGTGGAGCGTACCCTACCGAACCGGTTGGATTATCCA
This sequence comes from uncultured Gemmatimonadota bacterium, assembly GCA_902826755.1. Lineage (GTDB taxonomy): Bacteria > Gemmatimonadota > Gemmatimonadetes > Gemmatimonadales > GWC2-71-9 > SHZU01. The sequence goes on along the minus strand of CADEGB010000343.1, from coordinate 991 downwards.
ACCAAGCGCCAGACCGCATGATCGGGCTCCGCCGCCTCCGACCGCACCACCCGGCCTTCCGCCTCCAGGGCCAGAAGGTGGGCCAACAGGGACTGTGCCGCGGCGGGATGGAGGCGGGGATCGACCTCGGCGTAGATCCGGGCAACCAGCGAGTCGATTCGGCTTGGTGCCGAGGCCAGGCCGTCGAGCACCTGCCGGGTTCGGAGCCGGCGATGGCGGAGCAGCTCGTCGATCCGGTCGTAGGGCCGGTAGACGGCCACCCCATGGGCCGGGTACAGCACCTCGAGGTCCGGGATCGTCAAGAGCCGTTCCAGCGACGCCAGGTATTGCCGGAGGTCGCCGTCCGGCGGCGCGATGATCGAGGTGGACCACCCCATGACCGTGTCGCCGGGGAACAGGGCCCGCTCCTGCGGGAGGTGGAAACAGAGGTGGTCAGCGGTATGGCCCGGGGTGTGGAGCGCCAGGAGGCGGATGCCCGCGGCCTCGAGGACCTCGCCTTCGACGACGGGCCGGTCGACCCGGAATCCGGGGTGGGCGCCGAAGAACCGGATTGGGGCGCCGACCCGGGCGGCCAATTTGGGCGCCAGGGTCCAGTGATCGGGGTGACCGTGGCTGGGCACGATCGCGACGACCCGGGAGGTACCCACGGCCGCGATCAGGCGTTCCTCATGGCCGTCGCCCTGGTCCTCGCCTGGGTCGAGGATGATCAGTTCGGTCGTCCCGATCAGGTGGGTGTTGGTCCCTGGCCCCGTGAAGGGGCCCGGGTTGTTCTGCGTGAGCCGACGGACGACGGGAGACAGCTGAACCGGTCGGTCGAGGACGATCGGTTCGGTAATCGCCGGAAGCGCGGACGTGAGGTTGATGGTGTAAGGCGCGGCGAAAGTGAACGTGCGTGTACTGTTGTGCGCCATCTCAGTACCGCCCAGATCGGCGTCGGGCAGCGACGGGATGGGCTTGCCGTCGAAGCGGTACTCGCTGTCGTAGTCGTCCT
>CADEGB010000342.1 GCA_902826755.1 uncultured Gemmatimonadota bacterium | reverse complement strand
CTACCGAGGAACCGATCGGTCGGCCGATCAAGGTCGGGGAGATCTGGCTCACGGTCGTCGGCGTGCTGGCCGATCGACCCGTCAACAGTCCCACCGCCTCCCGCCTCGGGATCCGCGACGCGGCCATGGATGTCTATGTCCCGGCCCGTACCATGTTACTCCGGTTCCGGAACCGGGCTCAGTTGACCCAACGCGACATCGAGGCCGCCGCCCGCGAGGGAGATTTCGTCCGCAACGATGCGCCGGTCGAATCCGAGGAGCAGCGACAGGAACGAACCAACCGGCATCAGCTCGATCGGATCATCGTCAGGGTGGCGGACTCCCGTCACGTTCCCGTCGTGGCGGAAGTGGCCCAGCGGATGCTGGCTCGGCGTCACAACGCGGTGGTCGACTTCGAAATCACCGTCCCCGAACTGCTCCTCCGCCAGGAACAGCGCACCAAGACCATCTTCAACGTGGTGCTCGGTGCCATCGCGTCGATCTCGTTGGTGGTGGGCGGAATCGGGATCATGAACATCATGCTCGCCTCGGTGCTCGAGCGGATCCGTGAAATCGGGGTTCGCCGCGCGGTCGGGGCCACCCGCCGCGAGATCCTCTTCCAGTTCCTCAGCGAGGCGGTGTTGATCAGCGTGGCCGGCGGACTCGCCGGCATCCTGGTGGGCACTGGCTTGAGTCTCGGGATCGAACGGCTGGCCGGCATCAAGACCATCGTGTCGGGACTTTCGGTCGTGGTGGCGTTCGGCGTGTCGGTGGCCACCGGGCTCGCGTTCGGCATCGTGCCGGCTCACCGGGCGGCGCGCCAGGATCCGGTCGTATGTCTCCGCTACGAGTGATGCCGATGCCCATCCAGATTTCGCGGTCTTCGGCCGGGCTCGTCCTGGCCCTCCTGATCGGGCCGGGCATCGCCCGCGCCCAGGAGCCGATCACGCTGCAGCAGGCCATCGCGACGGCCCAGTCGCGGGGGTACCAGGCCCTGGCCGCCCGGGCGTCCCGCGACGCGGCCCGGTTCCGCGATCGGGCATTCTACTCCCGCCTCATGCCGCAGGTGTCCCTGGGGGGCACGGTGCCCTCGTACAACCGTTCGATCATCCAGGTGGTTCAGCCGGACGGGAGCACTCTGTTCCGACCCCAGAACCAGACCAGTGCCGACCTGACCGCCACGATGACGCAGCGGCTGCCGCTCACCGGCGGTGATCTCTTCGTGACCTCGTCGTTGGCCCGCCTGGCGGTCACCGGCCAGCAGGACGTCAAAACCTGGTCGTCGACACCGGTGTCGTTCGGGCTCCGCCAGCCGATTCTTCGACCCAACCTGCTCCAATGGGACCGGCGGGAGCAGCCGGTGCGATCGGAGGTGTCGGAGCGGCAATACCGGGAGGCGCGGGAGGACGTGGCCCTCACCGTCACCGCGCTCTTTTTCGACGCCTATGCGGCCCGAGTGGTCCTGGCCAACACCACCACCAACGCCGCCGTCAACGACACCCTGTTCACCCTGAACAAGGGCCGCTTCGAGGTTGGCAAGATCGGCGAGAACGACCTCCTCCAGAGTGAATTGGCCCTGGTCCGGGCGCGGAACGCGGTCGAGGGCGCCCGGCTCGAATACCAGCGATCGCTGGCGGCGCTCCGACTGGCCCTGAACCTCCCGGTGGGCGCCCCGCTCGAGTTGTCGGTGCCCGCGGTCGTTCCTGACGTGGATGCCGACACCCTGGTGGCGGTACGGGAAGCCCTCCGCAACCGGGCCAGTGTCAGCGAAGCGCAACTGGGGGAGATCCAGGCAGATCGGCGGGTGACCGAGGCCCGGCTCAACTCCGGCATTGGAGCGACCGTCCAGGCCAGCTACGGCTACAACGCCAGCGCGCCGGATGTCTCACTCGCCTATCAGAATCTGCTCGAGGCCAGCCGGTTCTCCGTGTCTGTCGAGGTGCCATTGCTCCAGTGGGGCAGCCGGAAGGAGAACGTCCAGGCGGCCCGAGCCGATCGGGAGCGGGCCCAGCACAACGCCCGTGCCTCGATCGAGCAGACGTCGCAGGACGCCCACTTTGCGGCGTTGCAGTTGACCCAGGCGCGGCGGACGCTGGCCTTGTCGGCCAAGGCGGACACGGTGGCTGGGAAACGGTTCGAGGTGGCCTACAACCGCTACGTCATCGGCCGGATCTCGATCGACAATCTCTACATTGCCCAGGCGGAAAAGGACCAGGCCCTGGCCCAGTTCGTTCAGGCGCTCCGGGGCTATTGGCAGGCGTATTATCGGTTGCGGCGGATGACGCTCTACGACTTCGAGGGGGCCCGGCCGATCGAGTGATTGGCGGGCGGCGCGGGCCGATCGCGCGGGGCGTCGGTGTCGTCGCGGAGGGCTCGGAGGGCCGGCGTCTCCAGATCGTCGAACTGCCCCCCGCGGGTGGCCCAGCCGAAGCCCACCAAGGCTATGGCCACCAGCACCAGGGCCACCGGGACGAGAACGAACAGGATGGTCATCGGGGGGCCTCGAAGCTCCGGCTGCGCCAGCTGATGAGGATCACGGTAAGGGAACTCGCCGGCATCATGATCGCCGCGATCAGCGGGTCGATCTTGCCGGTCATGGCAAGGACGGCGCCGAGCACGTTGTAGCCCAGCGAAATGGCGATGTTCCGCCGAATGACCGTCATGGTCCGCTCGGCGCCGCGCACCAGGGCCACCAGCGGGGCAAGTCCGGGCGAAGCCAGGAACACGTCGGCCGCGGCGAGACACGCCTCCGCGCCGCCCCGGACGCCGATCCCGACGCTGGCCCGCCCGATGGCCGGCGCATCGTTGACCCCGTCACCCACCATCGCCACCGGCCCTCGAGTCAACTCCTCCTCGACGACGCCGAGCTTCTCTTCTGGCGTGGCGCCACCCCGAGCTCGAGCCGCTGGGACGCCGAGCGCCTCGGCGGTGGCTGCCACGACCGAGGGCGCATCGCCGGAGAGGATCCCCACGGTCCACCCCCGCCGTTCGAGTTCCCGGAGGGCGGGGGCGGCGTCCGGCCGGATCGGGTCGCCGAAGCCGGCGGCGGCAACGATTCGCCCGTCACGGGCCACCAGGACCGGCGTCAGGTGATCGGGGAGCGTGGCCGCCAGCCGATCGGGGTCGGCAGCCCGCGCCAGCACGAAGCGGGGTGACCCGACCACCAGGCTCCGCCCGTTCACGACGCCTAGGAGGCCCCCGCCAAGGATCTGTTCCACCTGCTCCGGCACCACTTCCCGCTGGTCGGCCCAGGCCGTTTCGAACGCCCGCGCGATCGGATGGTTCGAGTGCCGTTCCAACGCGAGCACCTCCGAGCGGCTCGCGTCGTCGCCAGTCCATTGGAGCAGCGCCAGCCGACCCTCGGTGAGCGTTCCGGTCTTGTCGAGCAACAGCTTGCCCGGGCGGGAGAGGACCTCGAGCGCGTCGCCGCCGCGGATCAGGATCCCCGATTTTGCCGCCCGGCCGACCGCCACCGTCATCGCCAGCGGCGTGGCCAACGCCAACGCGCACGGGCAGGTGACGATCAGGAGCGCGATCGCGTTGTCGAGAGCGTTCGTCGGATCGATCCGCCGGCCAATGAGCCAGGTGGCGGCGGCGAGCACCATCACGGCCGCGACGAAGAAGCCCGCCAGTCGGTCGGCGGTGTGCACCACCGGCGCCCGGCGCCGCATCCCGGCCTCGAGTTCCCGGAGGATCCGGCCGAGGCGGGTCGTTTCGCCCGCCTCGGTGACCCGGATTTTCAGCGCGGATCCGAGGTTGACGGTGCCGGCGTAGACCGCCTCCTCCGGGCCGATCGCGATCGGGCGGGACTCGCCGGTCAGGACCGACAGGTCGAGGTTGGAGCGGCCGCTGACGACGATTCCGTCCGTCGGGACGGTGTCGCCCGCTCGGACTTCGACGATGGCGTCAGGGGTGAGGCCCTCGACCGGGACCTCCGAGACCTGGTCACCAGTCACCAGCCGCGCGGTGGCGGGGGTCAGGGCGTGGAGCAACTCGGCGGAGTCGGCGGCGGCGCGTTGGGCCCGCTGTTGGAGGAAACGTCCCACCAGGAGCAGGAAGATCAGGGTGACGACACCATCGAAGTAGATCGGACCGGTGTCGGCGATCGTATTGACCGCCCCGCGAAGGAACCCGGCGCCGAGTGCCAGGGCGATCGGGACGTCCATGTGGAGGCGACGGGCCCGGAGCGCGCCCCAGGCGCTCGTGAAGAACACCCGCCCGGGCCAGACGATGGCGGGTACCGACAGCAGCAGGCTGACCCAGCGGAAGTAGCGGACGTAGGACGCTTCCATCGCGCCGAACCAGCCGGCATAGAGGGCCAGCGCCACCGTCATCACGTTGATCGCCAGCGCGCCGGCCACGCCGATCCGGATCAGCATCCGCCGGTCCTCGGCGCGGCGCAACTCGTCCGCGCGTCCGCCCCGGAAGGCGCGGGCCGGATAGCCGAGTTGGTCGAGGAAACGGGCGATGGCGGCGAGGGTGGTCCGGCTCGGGTCCCATCGGATCCGCGCCAGGGACCGGGGAACATCCAGCTCGGCGCTCACCGCGCCCGGCACCACCAGCGGTACGCGCTCCACCAGCCAGACACAGGAGGCGCAATGAACGCCGTCGAGATAGAGGTCGATTTCCTTCAGGCCGCCCGTTCCGTCGCGGGCGTAGAGCCGCTGGAAGGCCGGGTGGTCGAATTCGTCGTAGCCTCGGCCAGAGGGCCGGACGGGGGCGCCTCGGCGATCCTCGGTGCCGTAGTACGCTGACAGGCCAATTTCGTGGATGACGTCCCAGGCGGTCCGACAACCGTGGCAGCAGAACTGCTGGTCGGTGCCCGGGTCGAACTCTCCCGTGGGGACCGGGAGGCCGCAGTGGGCGCACGCCGCCGCTGCGACGGCCGGTTCAGCGACCGTGCTGGCCATGATTCCCGGCGGCCGGCTGGCGGCCGGCGTGGGTTGCGTGCTGACTCGGGCGCGCCAACACCGTCACCAAGCCGAAGACGACCAGGACAGCTCCGCTCACGATCGGGAGCCTGGCTCGAAGGGGCCCGGCAAGGCGGGAGATGAAAAAGCCGGCGGCCACGACCGCGGGCACCGTTCCGATCCAGAACGCCCCCATCGTGGCGGCGCCGCGGATCGGGTCGGCGGTGCCGGCCGCCACGGCCACGAAGGCAAAGAGCCAGCCGCACGGAAGCATGGCGGTGACCAACCCGA
>CADEGB010000341.1:1433-5195 GCA_902826755.1 uncultured Gemmatimonadota bacterium | reverse complement strand
CCCGCGATCAGAAAGACCAGCGTGAGGAGGGGCCGGGTGCCCGCCGCAATGAGCGAGCGCATCCGGATTACCGAGGAGCGCCTCGTGCCGCGGTGGCCGCCGCATGCCGGAGGCAGAACCCCACTCCTCGCACCGTCTCGATCCGCGGGTCGGAAACGTACTTCAGCAGCTTCCGCCGGAGGTTGCCGACGTGGACGTCAACCACGTTGCTCTCCGGGTCGAAGTGCATGTCCCAGACCTTTTCGAGCAAAGTGGTCCGCCGGACGACTTCTTCGGGGTGCAGCATGAAGAACTCGAACAGCTGGAACTCCTTGGCCGTGAGATCGAGGCGTTTCCCGTCGATCGCCGCCTGGTGGCGGAGCCGGTCCAATTCGAACGGCCCGTACCGGAGCACCTCGAGCCGCTCGGCCCCGCCGCGGCGGTGGAGAGCCCGGAGGCGCGCCAGCAGTTCCTCGAACCGGAACGGCTTGGTGAGATAGTCGTCGGCCCCGGCATCGAGGCCGCGAACGATGTCCTCGACCGCATCTCGGGAAGTCAGCATCAGGATCGGCGTGCTCCGGCCTTCCCGACGCAACTCCTGCGCGACCTGGAACCCGTTCTTCTTCGGCAACATCACATCGAGCAAGACGACGTCGTATTCGTAGACGTGCGCCAGCATGGTGGCTTCGTCGCCATCGGGGGCGACATCCACGACGTAGCCTTCTTCCTTCAGGCCCTGCTCGATGAATCCCGCGACCTTTCGGTCGTCTTCCACGACGAGGACTTTCATGGGGTCAACTTTATGACGGGGCCGATAAAGCGGTCACGAACGCAACCTGAAGCCGCCTTCACGATTGGGCGAGGGGCAACTGGAGGACGAAAAGCCCGCCTTTTCCGGGCTGGGAAACCGCCGTCAGGTCACCCCCCAGGAGGCGTGCCAGGCGCCGGGACAGGGCTAAACCCACACCGTGCCCGCCCATCCCCTCCGGTCCGGTGGCCGTGTAATAGATGTCGAAAATCCGCTCGGCCAGGTCGGCCGGGACCCCGGGGCCCTGATCCAGCACCTGGAACTCCACGGTCCGGGTTTGCTCCGCCAGGGCAATGGTGATGGTCCCGCCGGCCGGCGAATGCCGGATGGCATTGGTGAACAGGTTGACGAAGATCTGTTCGATCCGGTGGGCGTCGGTCCGGCAGACCAACGGGTGATCGCGGGTCGGCGCCACGAACTGGATCTTCTTCTCCGCCGCGATGGGGGTGACGCGTTGGACAGCCGCCTGGACGAGCCCGCAGCAGTCGACATCCCGGAATACCGGCCGGAGCCGGTCTTCGTCCAATCGATTGAGGTCGAGCAGGTCGTTGACCAGCGCCACCGCCTGTTCGGCGGCCTCGAGAATCTCGAAGGCACCCCGTGGCACCGTCAGTGGGTCCTTCTTCCGGACCAACATCTCGGCCCAGCCATACACCGCGGCCAGCGCGTTGCGAAGCTCGTGGTTGACCATCGCGAAGAACCGCTCGCGGCTCCGGTGGAGCTGCTGGACTTCCTCGAGGAGGCGGGTGGTTCGCTCGTGGAACCGGGCGTTTTCAACCGCGGAAGCGATCACGCCAGCGAGGAGGAGCGCCAGGTGCACGTCTTCGTCGCTGAAACCCGGGTCGCCGATCTTTTCGGTCAGATAGAGGTCCCCGACGATTCCCTGTCGGCCCACGATCGGAACGCCGAGGAATGACTTCATCGGTGGGTGTCCGGGGGGGAACCCGACCGAGGCGGGGTGCTTCTTCAGGTCCGGAAGCCGAACCACCTGTCCCTCGCGGATCACCAAGCCCAGGATCCCGTGGCCCACCGGCGGCGGACCGATCTTGGCGTGATCCTCGGGACTGATCCCGGAGGTGGTGAACGACATGAGGGTCCGGTTGTCGGGATTGAGGAGCCCGACCGCGGAGAACCTGGCCTCGAGGAGTTCCCGCGCCAAATCTGCCACCCGGCGCAGCACCTTGTCGAGATTGAGCTCTCCGACCAACTCTGGCGTAGCCCGGACCAATCGCTCGACGCGATTCCCACCTCGATCCTCGCTCATGACCCAATCTACTCGACTTGTCGCCTGGCCCATAACCGGCTACGGATCTGAGGGCTAACCGGATGGCTTTCAAGCGGTTCTCCGCTGATTCATGAAATCTTCAGAGTTCCGGGACTAGCTTGGTTGATCTTGGCAGAATGGGCTGATTTCAAGTGCTTGGTGAAGGTGTGCTGGTGGCAGCGGACGAGTCGGTCGATGGACGCCACGCGGTGAGGACCGCGATGGCCTTGACCGCCGATTCCCCTGTTCATTTGACCATTCTCAAAGTCGTTCCCGTGCCGGCAAAAGGGGATGTCCCGGCGGGGCGACTGCTGACCACCGAAGGGGGCCAGGGCCTCATTGATGGGGGGGCTGAACTGGCCCAGTTCGAGGCGTGGCTCGGGCCTGAGTCCCTCAACGGCGGTCGCCGTGTCACGCCGGAGGTCGCGGTCGCGTTCGGGATCCCAGGCATCGAAATCAGTCGGCTCGCTGATCTTCGGGGGGTCGGCCTGATCGTGTTGGGCCGCAGACCTCGGACGCCCGATCATCCTCTGCTCCTTGGCGAAACGGCGGACGCCGTGGTCCGCCGGAGCGATCACCCGGTCCTGTTCGTGCCCCCCGAGGTCAGTCGGATCGACCGGGTGCTCGTGGCGCTCGATGGCACCGACCGCGCGGTCCGGGTGCTCGAGCGGGCCCACGCCGTCGCGCAACGGTTCAACGCCAAACTCCGGGCCCTGACCGTCGAGCCCGACCTCGTCGATGAGCGGACGCCGCCAGCACCAATGCCCCGCGCTCGCTCCGTCCGCTTGGCCGACGCGGTCGGCCGCCGGTCAAAGGGCCAACCCGAGGTTCGGCTCGAAGTCCGCCAGGGTAACCCGATCCATGAGGTGCTGGCGCATTGCTCGACCACCAAGCCCGACCTCCTCGTCATCGGGTACCGCCGCGGGGGCCCTCCCAAGGTCATCGGCCCGACCGAGATCGCCCGAAACCTGCTCTACGCCGCGCCCTGCGCGGTCTACACCGTGCCGCTCTGACCTCCTCTGGACGTCTCCGTCTGAAGGAGACGTCATGAATCACTCAAGGTTCGCTCAGGAGCCGCCGGCTATCTCTGCGGGGGAAGGCAGGTCGGAGGTCTTCATGACACGCAACGTAGGGTCGCTGGATCGCCTGATTCGGCTGGTTGTTGGAGTGCTTCTGCTCGGTCTCTACGGGGCGCTCGAGCCGCCGTGGCGATATGTCACCCTGCTCGGTCTCATTCCCGTGGGGACGGCACTCACCGGCAACTGCCCCCTCTACGGTCTCTTCGGAATCGATACCTGTTCGCCGCGGAAGCGGTAGCCGGCTCTTGAAGTCGTTGGCCACGCGAAGGAGGATCACATGTCCATCTCATCGGTAATGGTATCGCTCGACGGATCCCGCTTCGCTGAAGCCGCCCTCGCGGTCGCGGCGCGCCTTGCGCGGAGCGCCGGAGCCCGCCTCCGGATCGTCATGGCCCACGAACCCATCATGGCCCTGGTACCCGCCGCCGACATCCCGATCACGACCGGGCCTGACGAGGTGGCGATGCGGGCGGAGCAGCAGGCGTACCTGGCCGGGGTGGTTCATGACCTCGGCGCCATCGGCACCCACCCGGCCGAAGCGATCCTGGTGGAGGGTTTGGCCGGGCCCGCGTTGGTCGTCCAGATCGAACGCACGGCGCCCGATCTCGTGGTGATGGCCACCCACGGCCGAG
>CADEGB010000341.1:0-1423 GCA_902826755.1 uncultured Gemmatimonadota bacterium | reverse complement strand
AGCCGCCTCTGGCTCGGAAGTGTCACCGACCACGTCATCCGTCATGCCTCTGTTCCGCTCCTTCTGGTTCGACCGAAGGACGGTGACCCTGTTCCGATGGCGGATCTGAAACTCGCGACGGTGCTGGTGCCGCTGGACCGGTCGGCCGAGGCCGAAGCAATGCTCGGGCCGCTCACTGATCTCGCCCGCCTCACCCAGGCGCACCTGACGCTCCTCCACGTCATCGAGCCGGTGCTGGGCGTTTCGGGGGCGGTGCCGCCCTATCCGGTGGCGGTGCCCCAGGAAGCGCTCGAGACCCTTCGCGTCGAAGGCCAGAAGTATCTCGATCAGGTGGCCGACGCGTTGCGGGCCCAGGGGCTCCGGGTTGCCACGAAGGTGGTCGTTGGCCTTGGTATCGCGCCCACCATCCTGGCCCAGGCAGAGGAAGGCCACCTCGACTTGGTCGCCATGAGCACCCATGGCGCCGGCGGGTTCCGCCGCGTCCTGCTTGGCAGCGTGGCGGACAAGGTCATCCGCGGCTCGGGCAAGCCGGTGCTCGTCTACCGGCCTCCGGCCGGTCGTGCCTGACCGGGACGGCCGGAACGTTGGCCAAAACCAAACCGGGCGGGCTCTCAGGAGCCCGCCCGGTTCGTTCTTGGTGGAGCGCCCGTCAGCCGATGGTGCCGGCCGCGAACGCCCGGTTGATGTCGCTCCGTGAGATCACGCCGATAACCCGACCGTTCTCTTCGACGAAGAGCCGGTGGACGTCGCCGTAGTCCATCTGGAGCGCGGCTTCCCGGAGTTCGAGGTCTGGACTCACGGCAAGCGCCCGGCGGGTCATGATGTCGCCGACCACCGCTTCGGCCCAAAGGCGAGCCCGTTCGGGTTCCGCGGCCATTTCGGCCTCGGCGGAGACGATCTCGGTGGTCGAGATGACACCGAGCAGCCGCTGATGAACGTCGACCACCGCCAGACCTGACACATGACTGTCGGCGAGCATTTCGATGGCGCGGGCTACCAACGCGTCGGGTTCGATCGATACGACGTCGGCCGTCATCAGGTCGCGAACGGTGCGGGCCCGGGCGGCTCCCGGGGTGGGCTTCTTCTCGGCTGGGGTCGGCATGGGGCCTCCGTCGTTGGGGTCAGCGGTCGCGGAACCGGAGTGTCGCGGCGAGACCGTCGACTCGGGCGGCCACGGCGGGATCATCGATCATCACGACTTGTGCGCCATGTCGAAGCGCGTCTTCGATCGCCTGTTCGAGCAGGTGCGGAACGGGAATCGGCTCGCCGGCAGCTCGGCAGGCACCCCTGGCCAGCACCGACTGCATCGTGTCGCGACGACGGAACCCGGCCCCCGCCCTGCCCCCCGGCACAGCCCGTTCGCGAACCTCGCCCCCGCCCCCCCCACGAAGGGTAGCTCGCGCGCCGGCGACGCGCTCCCCCC
>CADEGB010000340.1 GCA_902826755.1 uncultured Gemmatimonadota bacterium | reverse complement strand
TTCCTGCGGGCGGATTTTTCGGCGCCCTAAAAGCGTGAATGCGGTTAGCGGGAGCGAGCCGCCCGACCCCAGGTTGGGGCATGCCGAGTTGCGAACTCTCGACCGCCGAGCGTAGCCTATGGGTATGCCTGACGTGCTCAAGCACTGGACCCGAGCCGAGGTACTGGCGCTGCCCGACGACGGCCGACGGTACGAGCTGGTCGACGGCGAGTTGTTGGTGAGCCCCGCCCCTCCCTACGTCCACCAGCGGGCGGTTGGAGAGTTCTACCGGCGCCTCCACGACTACGTGGATCGTCACCAGCTAGGGGAGGCCCTCTTTTCGCCCTCGGATCTGGATCTTCGGGCGGAGCAACTGGTCCAGCCCGACCTGTTCGTCGTCGCTCCACCAGCCGGCCGGGCGGCAGAATGGGGCGAGGTCGGCATCCCGCTGCTCGTGGTTGAGGTGCTTTCGCCGTCCACTGCGCGGTACGATCGGATCACCAAACGGCGGCGGTATCAGCGTTCCGGCATTCCGACCTATTGGGTCGTGGATCTCGACGCCCGCCTGGTCGAAATTTGGAGTCCGGACGCCGTCGCGCCGACCATTGCCGACGTCAGCCTCGAGTGGCGGCCGAAGCCGGCCGTTGCCGCGCTGGTCATGGACCTGGAGGCCTGCTTCCGGACGATCTGGAATCCCTGACAGCCCCGCCCGGCGCCACGCAACCCATTTTGGTCTATTGGGTTAGCCCACCACGGGCTCAGGTTTGCACCCTGCCCTTCCGATAGTATTCTTCTGACTCGTCCCGATCCGTCCGGCGCTTTGTCCGTCAGGAGTCCTTCGCGTGGCCGCACCGCTGGTTCAGCTGACCCGATCTCCCGCGTCGCCCGGTTCGTCCGAGCCGCTGCCGACCGTCGCGTTCGAGCGCAAGCCGAGCTGGCTCAAGGTCAAAGCCCCCGGCGGCCCGACCTACGGCCATATCAAGGCCCTGATGAGGGAGCTGAACCTCCACACGGTTTGCGAAGAGGCCCGCTGCCCCAACATCGGGGAGTGCTGGGAGCACAAGGCCGCCACGTTCATGATCCTGGGTGATGTCTGCACTCGGAACTGCGCCTACTGCGCCGTTTCCCACGGCACCCCGGCCCCGTTCGACCCCGTCGAGCCGGTCCGCCTGGCCGAAGCGGTGGCCCAGATGGGCCTGGCTCACGTGGTCATTACTTCGGTAGACCGCGACGACCTCGAAAACGGCGGCGCCGAGTCCTTTGCCGGATGCATCCGGGAAATCAAACGGCGCCTGCCCGACACGTCGGTCGAGGTGCTGATTCCGGATTTCAAAGGATCGGAACGGGCCCTGGCCATCGTGATGGAGGCCCGGCCCGACATCCTCAACCACAATCTCGAGACGGTCGAGCGGCTCTATCGGCTGGCTCGGCCCGGCGGCCGCTATCCACGGGCCCTCGAGGTGCTGGCCAATGCCCGCCGGCTGGTGCCGGATGGCTTGACCAAGAGCGGCATCATCCTCGGCATGGGCGAGGAGTGGGACGAGCTGTTGGTGGCCATGCGCGACCTCCGCCGAAGCGACGTCAACATCCTGACGCTGGGCCAGTACCTCCGCCCGTCCGAGAGTCACCTCCCGGTGGCGCGTTTCTATACCCCGGCCGAATTCGCCGAACTGAAGCAGATCGGCATGGCCATGGGCTTCGATCACGTCGAGGCGAGTCCCCTGACCCGTTCGAGTTACCACGCCTGGGAGCAGGTCGACCAGGCCAAGGCCACGAGGGCCACCCCATGACCGCCACGGCACGTTCGAAGAAGGCCGCCGACGCGGCCACCCAGGCGCTCCACCGATCCTATCTCCGCCAGATGCTGCTGATCCGGCGGTTCGAGGAAAAGGCCGGCGAGGCCTACTCGCTCGGCAAGATCGGCGGATTCTGCCACCTCTACATCGGCCAGGAAGCGGTGGCGGTGGGCGTCATGGCCGCGCTCCGACCCGACGATCACGTCATCAGCGCCTACCGCGAACACGGCCACGCGCTGGCCCGCGGGCTCACCAGCCGCGCAGTAATGGCCGAGCTGTTCGGGAAGGCGGCCGGGTCGTCGGGCGGCAAGGGCGGCTCGATGCATATCTTCGACGCCGCCGCCGGATTCCTGGGAGGGCACGGGATCGTCGGCAGCCACATTCCGCTGGCGGCCGGCGTGGCGTTTGCCCACAAGTATCGAGGCGGCGACCAGCTCTGCGTCTGCTTCTTCGGCGAGGCCGCGGCCAACATCGGCGCCTTCCACGAGACGCTCAACATGGCATCGCTCTGGGATCTGCCGGCCATTTTCATCGTCGAGAACAACGGCTACGGGATGGGCACCGCCGTATCCCGGGCAGCCGCCGTCACCAACCTCTCGGTCCGCGGCAACGCCTACGACATGCCCGCCGAGCAGGTCGACGGCCAGAACGTGCTGACGGTGCGGGAGGCGGTCGATCGGGCAGTCACCCGCGCCCGAACCGAGTCGAAGCCCACCCTGCTCGAAATCAAGACCTATCGCTACGTCGGGCACTCGATGTCCGACGCGGCGCACGGAACCTACCGGACCAAGGACGAGGTGGACGAGTACCGGCGGCGCGACCCGATCGTCGTCCTAGCCGACCTGATGAAGGCCGGCGGCTACTGGGACGACGGCCGGCACGACGCCCTCGTCACCGAAGTGCAGGCGGAGGTCGACGACGCGGTGAACTTCGCCGACGCTTCGCCCGATCCGGATCCGAGCGCGCTCTACTCCGACGTCTACGCGCCCGAGGGCCGCTGACATGGCTACCCTGACGTATCGCGACGCCCTCAACGTGGCCCTCCGGGAAGAGATGGCCCGCGACGACCGGGTTTTCCTGATGGGCGAGGAAGTGGCCGAGTACGACGGCGCCTACAAGGTGAGCCGGGGCCTGCTCAAGGAATTCGGGCCGAAGCGAGTGGTCGACACGCCGATTGCCGAACTGGGCTTTGCCGGCATCGGGGTCGGGGCCGCCATGGTCGGCCTCCGGCCGGTCATCGAAATGATGACCTGGAATTTTGCCCTGCTGGCCATCGACCAGATCGTCAACTCGGCCGCCAAGATGCGGTACATGTCGGGCGGCCAGGTGGGCGTGCCGATCGTGTTCCGGGGCCCCGGCGGCGCCGCGCTTCAGCTCGGCGCCCAGCACAGCCAGGCATTCGAGAGCTACTACGCCCACATTCCGGGCCTCAAGGTCATCGCCCCCGCCACCCCGGCCGACGCGAAGGGTCTCCTCAAGGCGGCAATCCGCGATGAGGACCCGGTGGTGTTCATCGAGGGCGAGATGCTCTACAACCTGAAGGGCGAAGTGCCCGACGGGGACTACGTGACCCCGATCGGCAAGGCGGACGTCAAGCGCGCCGGCAAGGACGTCACCATCATCTGCCACTCCAAGACGGTGGCGCCGGCGCTCAAGGCCGCCGAGGGCCTGGCCGCCGAGGGAATCGATGCCGAGGTGATCGACCTCCGCACCATCCGGCCGCTCGACGTCGACACGATCCTCGCGTCGGTGGCCCGGACCAACCGCTGCGTCGTGGCCGAGGAGGGCTGGCCGTTTGCCGGCGTCGGCGCGCAGGTGGTCGACACGATCCAGCGGGAGGCGTTCGACGCGCTCGACGCGCCGATCCTCCGGGTCACCGGCGCCGACGTGCCGATGCCCTACAACAAGGTGCTCGAGCGGGCGGCCAAAGTGGACGCCGCCAAGATCCAGGACGCCGTCAAGAAAGTGCTGTACCTCTAATGGCCACCAAGATCGTGATGGAGGCGCTCTCGCCCACGATGGAGGAAGGGCGCCTGGTCGAGTGGAAAAAGACCGAGGGCCAGCCCGTTGCCGCGGGCGACGTATTGGCCGAGGTCGAAACCGACAAGGCCGTGATGGAACTGGTGGCGCGGGCGGCCGGGGTGCTCCTCAAGCAGTCGGTGGCCGCTGGGGCGACGGTGCCGGTGTCGTCACTGGTCGGTTGGATCGGCCAGGCTGGCGAGGCGGTGCCGGATGGGGCCAGCGGGCCGGCTGCTGGAACCGCGGCCGCCAGCCCCGCGGCCGCCGCGAGTGCGGCCGGCCAGGCCCCCGCGGCACCCGCCGCGACGCCTGGAACCGCGGGAGCCGCGGGAGCTGCGACCGCCGCAGCGCCTGGAGCGGCACCGCAAGGCGGAGCTGCCCCGGCGGGAGCCGCCAGCGCGTCGGCCGGGCGGGTCAAGGCGTCCCCGCTGGCTCGAAAGATCGCCGCCGAGAAGGGCGTCGATCTGACCCGCGTGGCGGGTTCCGGACCCGAGGGCCGCGTGGTCAAGCGAGATCTCGACCGCGCCCCGGCGGCCTCCGCGACTCCGGCCCGGGCGGTGACCCGGCGGCGCCCGGACGGGCCGCCGTTCGAGGACACGCCGCTGACCCAGATCCGAAAGACCATTGCCAAGCGCCTGGTCCAGTCGATCGGGCCAATCCCGACGTTCTATCTGACCACCGAAATCGACATGGAACGGGCCGCCGACCTGCGCGAGCAGATCAAGGCCACCCAGGGCGAATCGGCCAAGGTCTCGTTCAACGATCTGGTGGTCCGCGCGGTGGCGCTCTGCCTGGTCGAGCATCGGGCCTGCAACGCCTGGTGGCTCGACGACAAGATCCGCTACTGGAACGAGGTCCACGTCAGCATGGCGGTGGCCGTGCCGGACGGTCTGATCACGCCGGTCATCCGGAACGCCGACCTCAAGTCGCTGACCGAGATCGGCGCCGAGTCGCGGGAACTGGCGGGGCGGGCGCGGGACCGGAAGCTCAAGCCAGAGGAGTACACCGGGGGGACGTTCTCGATCTCGAACCTCGGGATGTTCGACATCGAGCATTTCACGGCGGTCATCAATCCGCCAGAGGCCGGCATCCTGGCGGTCGGGTCGATCGCCACGGTGCCAGCCGTGGTCGGTGGCCAGGTGGTACCGCGGAAGCGGATGCGGGTGACGATGAGCTGCGACCACCGGGTCATCGACGGCGCCACCGGCGCGGAGTTCCTGAAGACGCTGAAGCAGTTGCTGGAGAATCCAATTTCGTTGGTCTGGTAGGCAACGTTGCTGGGCCGAGACCTCCGGGCCCCGGCCTCGACCGATAACCCTGGAACACAGGTTCGCATGTCCACCTTCGACGTCATCGTGCTCGGCGGCGGTCCCGCCGGCTACGTCTGCGCCATTCGCGCATCTCAGC
>CADEGB010000339.1:2631-5218 GCA_902826755.1 uncultured Gemmatimonadota bacterium | reverse complement strand
CGTTGGGCAGCAGAACCTGCATCTGTGCGAACCGTGCCGTCGCGCCAGTGACTCATGTCACTGCGCCGTTGTCCATGACCCGTCAACATTACTCGCATGGATCGAACCTCCCTTGGCTGCCGGCTTCGCTTCGCAGGACTGCTCGCCTGCCTGGGATGCACAGACCCATCAGCGCCGCCAGCGGTTCTCCAAATCGACTTTGCTGGAACGAGCCGCTTCCCGCCTGCCTCGCTTCACATCGTCGGTGGGTTCGATGATGAGATCGTGCTCCGGGGTGTCGATTTCGAGGCGATGTCCAGCACAAGTGGCCGGTCGGATTCGATCCCCCTGGCCCCGGCCATGGGGTGGCCGGTGCGGGTCGCCATCGTCTCGCCCGGCGGCGACACCTTGGGCGTCGTCTCCGCGACGATCGAGCTTCAGGCTGAGCACACGACGACCGTCGTTCTCTTGGCCCGATCCGATCGAACCGCCATCTTCTTCTGCACGCCGATCCTGGCGCGAGCGCCGCTCGTTGTTGCGGGTGCCGTTGCCGACACGCTTTGGGTGGCCAGCTGGGGTCCCGTGGGTAGGGGGGAGCAGGTGCCGGTCTGCTAAGGCCGGCTTCCCCGCGCTTTCTGCTGCCCAACCCAGTGTTGCAGCGGACGGGCGCCCGAGGTCCCGTTTCCCAAGTCGCGGCCGCACCTCCATATTGAACTGCGGCCGGTGCGGCCGCTCAGCGCCAGACGGCGCCCGCCGCTGAACACTAGACGTTAGGCGGCGTCACGGAGGTCCGCTTTGGCCCCATTCCTTGAAGTACTACTCCCAGGCCTCGGAACCGCCCTGCTCGCCATCTTGAGCGGCGCAGGCGGCTCTGCCTTGCTCGACCTCTGGTGGAAACCCAGGCGGGAGCGGCGGAAGGCAGGTGGCTTGATCCTCGCGGACGTCTTGCTGAACACAGACCTCCTTCTCCTTCAAGCCCATGCCCGGTCCAAGAACCCCCGCTCCATTCCGGCGGACTTCGAGATGTCGCTCTTGGGCTGGGAGTCTGCCTCGGGCGTCATTAGCGAGCTTGATGCCGAGCTCCTGAAGAGCCTCGTCCTGCTGTATCACCGCTATCGATACCTGAACAAGTGCGTTGGCCTATACAGCGATGGACTTCGCGAACTTGACTCAATGCCGCAGACGGATCAACGGTACCCACGTGTGAAGCGGCACCTTGACCTCACCATCGATGTCTTCAATACCGCCATCGACGAGGCGATCGACCACGGCAAGAAGCTGCTACCTAAAATCCTGGCAACAACGACGATCAGGGAACCCAAAGTCACTCAGGGCGAGGCTCGGAACTATCAAGAGCTCGTCGACAAGCTGTTCGCCGAACGAGAAGGCCGAGTCAAGAAACTCAGCAACGGCTGAATCCGCTTCCCCTTCCGCCGCCTAACACAGTATTGCAGTGGACGGGCGCCTGAGCATCGAGTTGACAAGTCGCGGCCGCGCCCCGATGTTGATCGGAGGATGGCGCGGCCGCTAAGCTCCGAGCGGCGCCCGCCACTGAATACTAGATCGTTAGGCCGAAGCACAGACATCCCAACAACGCGTCGATCAGATCCCGATTCGTGCACCACCGCGGTCAATTCCTACCGAAGAGCAGAGGCAGGCTCGTCGTCAACCCCAGGTTCAGCTACCTTGGAATTTGAACTCCACTCCGACGGCATGAGACGTCGGGCTCCGGTCCGGCCGTCGGATCTCTACAGAAAGGCGCGTGCATGCGGCTCCGTGGTACGTCGGTCGGTCTGGCCGTGGCGGTGACCCTCGCCCTGCCGCTCGCGGGCCAGCAGCCGCGGACCCGGGAGCAGGCCTATCAGGCGCTGGTGGGCCGCGGGCTCGCCTCGATGATCCGGGGAGGAGCGGTGGCTCCGCGGTGGCTCGGGGACGGCAGTTCCTTCTGGTACACCGAACAGGCGGGCGACAGCGTGGCCGCCTGGCGGGTGGACCCGGCGACCAACACCCGGGTGCCCCTGCTCGACACCGGCCGCCTCCGCCAGGCGATCGGAGCCCTGGTGGGTCGGGACTTCACCGGCCGAGGGTTGCCGGCCGCGGGCATCGGGTACCGAGAGGACGACCAGACGGTCCGGCTCCAAGTGGACGGCGACGAGATCGTGGTCGACCTCGCGACCTATCAGGCACGCCGCGGTCCGACGATGAACCGGGTCGAGCGGGACCGCATCACACCTCGGCTGGTCCGCCCCGGATTCCCCCAGACGATCCCGGATTTCTACGAGCTCCCCTCCCCCGACGGGCGTTGGTTCCTCGGCGAGCGTGACCGCAACGTCTGGCTCCGATCGAGGGCGGACGGCCGCGAGCAGGCGCTCACCACCGACGGGACGTCGGACCAGGAGTGGTACGTGTTCCCCAGTTTTCCCTTGGGGACAGCGGGCGTAAACAACTGGTCGCCCGACGGCACCAAAGTCCTGGTGTTCCGGTCCGACTCGCGAGCCGTGGGCCGGATCCCGCTGGTCCACTGGCTCAAGGCGGTCGAGGAGGTCGAGTACCAGCCCTTCGTCAAGTCGGGAGGCGCAATGGCCCAGAACGAGATCTGGGTCGTGGA
>CADEGB010000339.1:0-2621 GCA_902826755.1 uncultured Gemmatimonadota bacterium | reverse complement strand
GGACCTGGGGCTTCTCGCCCGACGGGTCGGAGGTGATCGTGTTCCGGATCGACCGCCTGTTCCACCGGATGGACTTCCTGCTGGCCGATCCGGTAACCGGCAAGAGCCGCGTGTTACTCACCGAAACCCAGCGGACCTTCGTCAAGGGCATCGCATACCCCGGGTGGGGCGATCTGGTCACCCTGTTGCCCAAGACCAAGCGATTCATCGCACTGTCGGAGCGCGATGGGTGGGATCACCTATACCTGTACGACTGGCAGGGCCAGCTGATCCGCCGGCTCACGGCGGGGAAGTGGCCGGCGCTCAACGTCGCCGCGGTGGACGAGGAGGGCGGTTGGGTCTACTTCACCGGCCACGACGACCCACGACGGCCGTACGACACCCACGTCTATCGGGTGGGGTTGGACGGCCAGGGCTTCAAGCGGCTGACCGAGGCGACGGGCCGTCATTTCGTCCAATTCGCCCCGTCCGGCAAATACTACCTCGACGCCCATTCGGCAATCGACCGGCCGCCGGCCGTCGAGCTCCACGCGGCTGACGGACGGCTCCTCCAGACGGTGTCCAAGGCCGATATCTCGCGGCTAAATGCCTTGGGCTGGAAGGCGCCGGAGCCCTTCCGGGTCAAGGCCGCCGACGACACGACCGACTTGGAGGGCGTGATCTTCAAGCCGTTCGACTTCGACTCGGGCCGGAAATACCCGGTCCTGGTCCATCTCTACGGCGGCCCGCAGCTGGTCATGACCCCGCACGGCTTCCCGGCCACGCCCGACGACGCCCGCTCGATTGCATTGGCGCAGCTCGGGTTCGTCGTCGTGACCGTGGACCCGCGCGGCACCACCGAGCGGGGCAAGGCCTTCCAGGACTGGGTCTACAAGAATTGGGGCCGCTACGTCATCCCCGACCATGTGGCGACGCTCAAACAGCTCGGCGCCACGAGGCCATTCATGGACCTGACCCGGGTCGGGGTGTTCGGGATCTCGTGGGGCGGCTATCACGCTCTCCGCGCGATGGTCCAGGCCCCCGAGGCGTTCCACGTCGGGGTCGCGGCGGCACCGGTAGCCGATCTCGATGACCACATGGCGCGGGCGATCGAGCCCTACATGGGGCTGCCCGCGGAGAACCGAGAGGCATACGACTACGCGTCCAATCTGCTGTTGGCGAACCGGCTCGGGGGCCGGCTGCTGATGATCCACGGGACGAGCGACGTCAATGCGAGCTTCTCGGCCACCATGAAGATGGCGAACGCGCTGATCGAGGCGGGGAAGCCGTACGATCTGCTGGTCATCCCCGAGATGAACCACGGACCGGGTCCCACCCGTTCGGACTATTTCGAGACCGCACTGAAGCGGTACTTCGTCGAGCACCTCCGGCCCGATCCCGAGCCGGGCCGGTAGCGCCGGATCAGATCGTCATACACCCAGGCCCCGGCATCGCCGCCCGAGTCGTCACCGCTCCCGCTTGAGCCCGGCGGTGAACGAATCTTCCGCCCGAACTGGACCAAAGACGGCCCGGAGTCCCCGGGCCAGGATGAAGGGCATCACCGTCACGTGGCCCTCGTCCGGGAAGACCTGCGTCGTGAGCTTGAGGCCGGGGAACTTGCGGGCCCGAAGGAGATCGGCCAGGTGCAGCAGGTGCTCCGGTTCTTCGAGCGCTCCGACTCCCATGAAGACGTCGGCCCGGAGTTCGTCGTGGCGCTGTCCGTACTCGTCCACCGTCCGGAGGATGCTTTCGCCGGCCCAGCCGATCGACGGGCTGCCGATGATGTAGCGGTTGAAGGTCTCGGGGCGCGTCAGCAGGACCCACGTCCCGAACAGGCCGCCGTAGGAGTGGCCGAAATACGTCCGGTCGTCAGGCTTGGTCGGGTAGCGGGCGTCGATGAACGGGATCAACTCGTCCCGGAGAAAGCCGAGGAACTTGGGCGCGCCGCCATTCGGCGGGTTGGCGGGCCGAAGTCCCTCCGTCGGGAGCACCCCCGGCGTCTCGGCCACCGGAACGGGCACGGGCGTGAGGTCCCGCTCCCGGGCGCGGGTCGCTTGAAGGATGGAGCGGGCACCAGGGTAGCCGATCCCCACCGCGATGAACCGGGGCACGTCGCGCACCATGTACATCCGCAGCATGTCGGCCCCGAGCGCGAAGTCGCCGTAGACGTCGGTCAGGTAGACTACCGGGAAGCGGGTGGCTTCGCCCGGAAGCATCGGGGGCAGCACGACCCGGATCTCGAACGAGTCGCCGACGGCCTTCGAGGCGAGGTGGTGGACCTCGACCGCCGGCACCCGGATCGCGCGGCTCTGGGCGAGCAGGGCGGCTGGCGCAAGCAAAGCACCTGCGAGGACTCGAATGCTCACGACCATGGTGCCTCCGGAAGGGATGGGCATGCCTCCCGGAATGATCTTCGGCGCCGAGATCGGTCGCAAGGTCCGTGGTGCCGTTCCCTTGCCATCAGCTGATCTGGCCCGATAGGAACCATCAGTGGCCTTGGTCGGCCACCGCCCGCGAGGGGTTCGCCGACCAACAGCGCGTTTTGGCGGCGTTGCCAGCTCCCCCGTGGCCTGACTCCGAACCTGGCCAGGACCGCGAGGCCCGGCGTCCCGGAGCGGTCTACCAAGTCTTGCAGACGGACG
>CADEGB010000338.1 GCA_902826755.1 uncultured Gemmatimonadota bacterium | reverse complement strand
TTGCCGTCGCTGTACCCTGCCGCCGAGGTGCCCGGGTGAACTGGTTACATCCGGTGCCCCCATACCGCCTGCCGCCACGGGAAGTACGTCTTCATCGCCGACGAGGTCTTTGGCCTTGAGGACCTCCGGTCTCGGATCGGGCGGGCCTACGGCCGGCTCCAGGTCATCGACGTGAGCGACATCACCAAACCGAAGTCGGTTGCCTGGTACGAGCCCGAGTACGGCGGCGTGCATAACGTCTGGGCGGCCGGGGATACGCTCTACATGGGCGCTTACAATGCCGGCTTCCGCGCCTTCGACATCTCAGGCGAACTCAAGGGTGATCTGCGAGCCCAGGGGCGGGAAATGGCCCACGTCCAGGTCTTCGCGCCGGACGGGAACGTGCCGAACTCGACGATGACGTGGGGCGTGGTGGTCAAGAACGGTCTGGCGTACATCAACGACATCCGGACCGGCCTCTTCATCGTCCGAATGGAGCCGCGGCCGGCTTCATCCCTGGTGCCCTAGTGGACGTTTGAGATGCGGCCGGCCTGCCGTTCTCGCTGTGGCATGGCCATCCTGCTCCTGGGATGGCTGCCCCCGAACGCCTCAGCTCAGAGCGGGCCGGCGTCGATTCGACCCCTTCGAACCTCGCCCACTGCCGCCTTTCAGGTGGACGGCGGATTCCGGGATTGGGGTCCGACCACCATCTCCGGCACCACCGCTCTGGCCGGGAGCCCGACGGGCAAGGGCGGAGTCCACGCGGTGGATGTGGTCACCGGTAAGCTCAAGTGGTCATTTCGCCCGCTCGGCGTCAACGGGTCAGTGTCGACGGCGCCAGGCGTCTCAGGAGGCATCGTTATCGCTCCCTACGGCGCCGCGAACCCCGGCGCGGTGATCGGTGTGTCGCTTGCCACCGGTAAGGAGGTCTGGCGGGGACCGGACCCGGCGACCAACGCGGCGGTGGCGACCGAGGGAGATCTCGCCTTCGTCGTGGGGAAGGACGGCGTCCTGTACGCCTTGGTGGCGGCGACCGGACGCGAGGCATGGAGGGTCGCCGCCTTCCGAAGGGGGCCAAGCTGTCTCACGGCACCGGTGGTTCGCGAGGGAACACTCTACCTGACCGGCACCACCGACGCAGGGAGCTTCCTGCTGGCGCTCGATCCAAAAACGGGGACGGAGCGGTGGCGATACCGAGCCTGCCTGCGCCAACCGGTGGTGACCGCCACGACCATCTTCGCTACCGGCGAGGACCACCTGTACGCCGTGGACCGGGCGACCGGCAAGGATCGTTGGACGCCGGTCGAGACGAGGCGTCCTGTCGAGGGCCGCAATCGCCTCGTCACGGTCGAAGGCCTGGTCGATGGTGGCTCGGTCGTGGTCGGGATCACCGACGGATTCATCATGGCGTTCGATCAGGCGTCGGGTCGGATTGCCTGGGAACTTCCCGGGGAATTCGGGCCCAATCATCCCTCGACGGCGGTTGCCGGCACCGTGCTCTACTTCCAGGGAAGCCCCGCCACCAAGCCGGCGCCGGCCGCGCGGGGAACTCTGTACGCGCTCGACCTCGCCACTCGGGAGATCCTCTGGTCCTTCTCGCGACCGACCGCGGAGGCCAACTGGCCCTTCGGTACGGTCACCCCCGTGGACGGGGGACTCTGGGTCGATTCCTACCGGGCGCTGGTCAAGTTACGGTGACCTCCCGGGGCACGCTCCCTTCACTCCGGCTTCGCGCCAGCTCGCCTGGCGAGTTCGCTGCTCCATCCCAACACCACGCTGATCTGGAGCACGACCGCCGATTCGTCGCTTCGCATCATGAGGAAACGGCCATCCAGGGCGACATCGTACCCGGGCCTTCCGTCCGCTGCCCGAATGAACAGGTTTGAAGCTCGATCGAGCACCGATCCAAAGACAAAGCTCTTGCCATCGGTGGACCACTCAACCGAGCTAAACGCTCCCCGGAATCGCAGCCGTGATTGTCATCCGCCACCGTGATGTGGGGACCTTCGCGGCCGGTTCTCGATGAACTGCTGGACGAGCAGCAGCACGGCACGCCGGCTCAGGAAGTTCGTGCCATCCTGGCGGTGGACCATCCAGCGGCTCGGCGGCTCTCGGCAAACCAGTCGATGCCGATCCCCATCAGCATGGACACCCGGGCGCGCCGAGGTGGGTGAGCCAACCTTACCCACCCTCTCTGACAACTGACGGGGCGGTCATGCGGGACCGGGAGGGCGCCGGTGCTTGACTGACTATATAAGTCGTTATATAGTGACTCATGATCTTGGAGTACCTCTTGGTGGCGCTGTGTCGCACTCCGTCGAGCGGGTACGATCTTGGCGCGGTCTTCAAGGCGGCCCTATGGTTCTTCTGGCCGGCTGAGTTGAGTCAGGTCTATCCGACCCTCAAGCGCCTCGAGCGCCGCCGCTGGTTGAAGGCGCGCACGGTGCCGTCGGCCCGAGGCCCCGCTCGGCGGGTCTACGAAACCACCGAGCGCGGTCGGGATGCGCTGGCGGCGTGGTTGGCCCAGGGCCCCGCCTTTCGGGAAGAGCGCTACGTCGTGGCCGCGCAAGTGTTCGTCCTCGACGCGGCCGGGGGGCCGGACGCATCGGCCGCGTTCGTTGGCCGACTGCGCGACTCGCTCACGGAACGGGCGGCCGCGCTGGCCGCGGTCGATGATCACGTGAAGGTGGCCGATCTGAGCGACGCGGAGTTTCACCACTACCTGAGCCTGCGATTGGGGCGGCGGGTGGTGGAAGCCCGCCTTTCGTGGTGCCGCGAGGCCCTCGAGGCACTGGCGGCGCGAACGTCGCGAGCAAAGGGCAAGCCGAACCGGCCGATCGGGCGGAGGGAGGGGACGGTTGCCGGTCCGCCGCGTGCTGACCGGCAGGGCAAGTTCCGAGACGAGCAGGTGAACGGACGAAAATCCTGGAATCGAGGCCGGCAATGAGTCGATGGAGCGCGGTGAGGGCGATCGTCATGTCGATCGCGACGGTCGCCGTGGTTGACGTCGCGGCGGCGCAGCCGGCCCGACCGGTCGAGGCCAAGGTCTCGACCTTCGCGGAATATCGCGGGTACTCGTCCCGGCAATACGACGGGTGGGCAAGGGGCTCCCGTTACCTCACCATGCGCGACGGGGTCCGGATCGCGATCGACCTCTACCGCCCGACCAGGCGCGGTGTCGTCGAAGCCGCCCCGCTGCCGGTGCTGTGGACCCATACGCCGTACTTCCGCTCGACCATCGTCGGCGGACGCCTCGCGACGATGCTCGACTACTTCCCGTGGATCGACGAGATCCTCCGCCACGGCTATGTGATCGGGGCCGTCGACGTCCGAGGCACCGGAGCGTCCTTTGGAACGACCGACGGGGTGTTTCAACCAGCGGAAGCCGGCGACGCCTACGAAATCACCGAATGGCTGGCGGCTCAACCCTGGAGCACCGGGAAGATCGGGATGTTCGGTCTGTCCTACCTCGGGATCACTCAACTCTTCGCCGCTGGCCAGGCGCCGCCGCACCTCGAGGCCATCATGCCGGAGATGGCGTACTTCGACTTCTACGACTTTGCCTACCCTGGCGGGATCTTTCAGTTCTGGAGCCTGTTCAACTGGGGGATGAGCACCCAGCAGTCCAGCATTCACGGAGCGCTGCCGGGCGACTTCCGCTCGGCGCTTGCCCGAAGCGCCCGGTCGGCCCCGGGCCCGTTCGTCCGGAGCCGTTGCGTCAAGGTTCCCTGCGCCCCGATGGGGGGTGGTCCGGTGGCGCCGGTCGACGAAGACAGCACCGGCCAACTCCTCGCCGCGGCCCAGGCCGAGCACCTCCGGGGGCGGAACGTCTTCGGGATCTACCAGGCGCTTCCTTTTCGCAACAGCACCGGAGCGAACGGGGCGTCCGCGTATGGCGAGCGAAGTTTTGTCGAGCTGACCGGGAAGCTCGGTCGTTCCGGCGTCGCCATGTACCACGTTGGTGGCTGGTACGACGGCTTCACCAACGGGACCATCTTCCTCCACGCCAACGTCGACGGCCCGAAGAAGCTGCTGCTCGGCCCCTGGTTCCATACCGACCAGCACGGCATCGATCGGGTGGCCGAGGGGTTGCGGTGGTTTGATTACTGGCTCAAGGGCGTCGACAACGGGGTGATGAACGACGACCCGATCCACTACTGGACGATCGACGCCCCGCCGGGCCGCGAATGGCGTTCGGCCAAGACGTGGCCCCTCCCCAACGCGGTGCCGACGGACTTTTTCCTCCAACCCGCTGGTAGCCTGGCGGCGGCCGCGGGGCCGCCGGGAACGGATACCTACCGGGTCGACCTCACCACGTCGTTAGGCCAGAACAACCGCTGGACCGGTACCGCTGGTGGCGCCGCTGGCCCGTTCACCGACTACCCCGACTTGGCTGGGTCCGACGCGAAGGCCCTCACCTATACCTCCGGTCCGCTCCCGGCTACCGTCGAGGTGACTGGACACCCTGTGGTCCACCTCTGGATGTCGGCGGACGCGCCCGACGTCGATCTCCACGTGGTCCTTTCGGAGGTCTCCCCCGGAGGGCGGGTGGAATACGTCACCGAGGGGCAGCTTCGAGCCTCCCACCGGGCGCTCCATCAGCCCCCTTATCGGCGGTTCGGGCTGCCCTATCATCGCAGCCACCAGGACGATCTCACCCCGCTCGATGCTGACCCGGTCGAGGTGGCTCTGGATCTGACGGCGACGTCCAAGATGTTCAGGCAGGGTCACCGAATCCGGTTGAGCATCCGCGGGGCCGATCAAGGCAACTTCGGGGCCTTGGGGTCGGCCAGCCCGCCTCGACTGGTGATCCACCGATCGGCCGCCCAGCCATCTCGGCTGGTGCTCCCGATCGTTCGGTAGCAGACGGGACCAGGGGGAGGCGCTGGCGTCGATGGCCGTGCCGATGACACCCGTTGGTGGACACGACTGCCTGCTCCGTCGAGGGCGACGATTTCTTTGCGGGACAGCCTCAGCGGCTCGCCGATGTGCTCATCTGCGCCAAGACGTGGCGTTGAAGACGGCGCGGAAGAGCCCTGCCACTACGGAGCCTTGTCGCCGTTCAACCATCGGGTGTTCGAGTGGTTGGACGCGACTCTTTGCCGCCGATCGGCGAGATAGGGAGCCTCGTGCCGTGGCGGGCCACGCTGCACTGGGGCAGCCGTCAGGCCTACGGGCGGGCTACGCCGCCCGGTGGCGCGATCCCAATGGCCAGGCCATTCGCTCGGTACAGTGGAAGTTCGGATCCGGGACG
>CADEGB010000337.1 GCA_902826755.1 uncultured Gemmatimonadota bacterium | reverse complement strand
TTCTGCACCATGAGCCGACCGACCAGCCGGACATCCCGTGCCCCCACTGTGGCGCCACCCTCCAGGATTTCCGCGACACCGGACGACTCGGCTGCGCCGACTGCTATCAGGCCTTCGGGGAGCCCCTCCGGGAGTTGCTGCGACGGCTCCATGGCTCCGCGCATCACACCGGCAGGGCCTACCAGGGCCCCGGCGTGCACCCCCCGGCTCCCCCGGAAACGACGGCCGCGCTCCAGGCCCGGCTCCAACGGGCCATCGCCAACGAACAGTTCGAACTCGCAGCCGAGCTTCGGGACCGGCTCAAGGACCGGGGATGATCGATCTGAGTTTGCTCCCGGATGGGGGGATCGGCTGGCTGGAGGCCAGCGGCCCGGTCAACCACCTGGTCCTATCGACCCGGATCCGGCTGGCCCGGAACCTGGCCGCCAACCGGTTTGCCGGCCGGATGGACTCCCGGGAGCGCCAGACCGTCCTGGACCAGGTGCTGGAGGGGGCGGGACGGACCGGGGCCCTGGGGCAGGCAGTGACCTTGCGTGTCGATACCCTGGAGGACTGGGACCGCCGGCTCCTTTTGGAACGGCATTTGATCTCCCGGGAACTGGCCGGCAATGGCGACCGGAGCCGGGCCGCCAACGCCCGGGCATTGCTCATGCAGCAGGAAGCCTCGGTGATGGTCAACGAGGAGGATCACCTTCGGCTCCAGGTCCTCGTTTCCGGGGTCGATTTCGGGGCAGGTTGGCGGCGGATCGAAGCGGTGGACACCGAACTGGGGCAACAACTTGCCTTCGCGTTTCACCCCGAGTTCGGTTACCTTACTTCGTGTCCGACCAACGTCGGAACTGGGCTCCGGGCGTCGGTGTTGATCCACCTTCCCGGGCTCGTTTTGACGAAGGAAATCAACAAGACCCTGCACGGTCTGGCCAAGATCGGGCTGACCTATCGGGGTCTGTACGGTGAGGGCAGCGAGGTTGTCGGCAATTTCTTCCAGTTGTCGAACCAGACCACGCTGGGCAAGAGTGAGCCGGAGTTGCTCGACCACCTCGGGGCGATCGTGCAGCACGTGATCGCGGTCGAGGAGCGGGCCCGTCAGGTCCTCCTCCGGGAGGCGCCGACGGTCATCGAAGACAAGTGCTGGCGCGCGTTCGGACTGCTCCGATACGCCCGCACCTTGGGCTTCGAGGAAACGATGAACCTGGTTTCCGGCGTACGGTTAGGGGCAAGTCTGCGGCTCATCCCGAACATCGGGATGTATGCCCTCAACCGGATTTTGATCTTCAGCCAGCCGGCGCACCTCAACGCGCTGGCCGGGAGGATCATGAGCGACGAAGAGATGTCGATACGGCGGGCGGAGTTCGTCCGCGAGACGTTGGAAGCGGAAGTCCGACGGGGACAGGGAACATGAACGGCTACAACTTCACCGATCGGGTGCGGAAGGTCCTCCAGATGGCCCGGGAGGAGGCGGCTCGCCTTCACCACGAGTACGTCGGGACCGAGCACATCCTGCTGGGACTGATTCGGGAGGGTGAGGGGGTCGCCGCCGCGGTCCTCACCAACCTGAGCGTCGACCTGGAAGAGATCCAGCAGAAGATCGAAGAGACGGTCAAGAAGGGGAAAGCCTCCTCGGCCCCTGGGCCCGACCTCCCGTATACCTCACGCGCCAAGAAGGTCCTCGAACTCGCGATGACCGAGGCGCGCGAACTCAATCACTCGTACGTCGGGACCGAGCATCTCCTCCTCGGACTGCTCCGGGAAGAGAAGGGCATCGCGGCCCAGGTGCTGACCGACGCTGGCGTGACGCTCGAGCAGTCCCGGGCTGAGACGCTCCGGTTGCTCGGGAGCGAGATGCCGCCGCAGTCGTCGACGGCCGCGCCGTCGGCTCCGCCCACCTCGTCGTCCGGGTCGCCCAAGTCGGAGAAGAAGTCCAAGACGCCGGCGCTCGATCACTTCTGCCGAGACCTGACGCAGCTCGCCGCCGAGGGACAGCTCGATCCCACCATCGGCCGGCAGAAGGAGATCCAGCGGGTCATGGAGATCCTGGCCCGTCGGAAAAAGAACAACCCGGTGTTGATCGGCGAACCGGGCGTTGGCAAGACCGCCATCGTCGAGGGTCTGGCGATCATGATCGCCACGGGCAGTTGTCCCGACGTCCTCCGGGACCATCGGGTGCTCTCGCTCGACATGGCCGCGGTCATCGCGGGCACCAAGTACCGGGGCCAGTTCGAGGAACGGCTCAAGGCCGTCATGAACGAGATCGCTCAGAACAAGAGCATCATCCTCTTCATCGACGAGCTGCACACGCTGGTGGGCGCGGGCGCCGCGGAAGGCGCGATCGACGCGTCCAACATGCTGAAGCCGGCCCTGGCGCGGGGCGAGCTCCAGTGCGTCGGCGCGTCGACGCTGAACGAGTACCGAAAGTACATCGAGAAGGACGGCGCGCTCGAGCGCCGCTTCCAGGCCGTCATCGTCGATCCGCCGAGTGTGGACGAGACGATCGAGATCCTCAAGGGACTCCGAAAGAAGTACGAGGACCATCACCGGGTCGTCATCCCGGATCCGTCGCTCAAGGCGGCGGCCGAGTTGTCGGAGCGGTACATCACCGACCGGTTCCTGCCGGACAAGGCCATCGACGTCATCGACGAGGCCGGAGCGCGGGCTCGGCTGGCCACCCAGGCGCCGCCGCCGGAACTCTCCCAGCTCAAGGGCGAGCTCGAGAAGGTCAATCAGGAAAAAGAAAACGCGGTCCGTGACCAGAATTTCGAACGGGCGGCCGCGCTGCGCGATTCGGAGCGGGATCTTCAGAACAAGATCCGGCTCAAGCAGGAGGAGTGGGAGCGGGATCGGCAGAGCCGCCGCCCGATCATCGACGAGGAGGCCATCGGCTTCATCGTGTCGCGGTGGACCGGCATTCCGTTGACCCGGCTCCAGGAGGCCGAGACCTCTCGGCTGCTCCGGATGGAGGATGAGATCCACAAGTCGGTAGTCGGGCAGGAGGAGGCCATTCAGGCCGTCTCGCGCGCCATTCGGCGCTCCCGGGCCGGCCTCAAGGATCCCCGTCGTCCGATCGGCTCGTTCATTTTTTCGGGACCCACCGGCGTCGGCAAGACGGAGTTGGCGCGGGCCCTGGCCCAGTTCCTGTTCGCGGATCCGGCGGCCCTGATCCGGGTCGACATGTCCGAGTACATGGAGAAATTCTCGGTGTCGCGCCTGATCGGTGCGCCCCCGGGGTACGTCGGCTACGAGGATTCCGGCACGCTGACCAAGGCCGTCCGGCGGAAGCCGTACTCGGTGGTTCTCCTCGACGAAATCGAGAAGGCGCACCCGGACGTGTTCAACATCCTGCTCCAGGTGCTCGACGAGGGTCACCTGACCGACAACTACGGCCGGGTCATCGACTTCAAGAATACCGTCGTGATCATGACGTCAAACGTCGGCGCCCGGGACATCACCTCGAACAAGTCGATGGGGTTCCATCAGTCGGGCGACAAGTCGTTCAGCAAGATCGCCGACACCGTCAAGGAGGAGATCGCCAAGGTCTTCAACCCGGAGTTCTTGAACCGGGTCGACGACACGATCGTCTTCCATCCGCTCGAGAAAGAGCACATCACCAAGATCGTCACGATCCTGCTCCGCGATCTGGACAAGCGGGTCGGCAGCGAGGTCAAGCTGACCCCGGCGGCCACCGACTTCCTGGTTACCAAGGGTTACGATCAGAACTACGGCGCTCGGCCCCTCAAGCGGGCCATCCAGAAGTACATCGAAGATCCGCTCAGTGAGCGGCTCCTGGCCGGCGACCTCACCCGGGGTGAGGAGATCGAAGTCGATCTCGCGCCGGAGGGCGACAAGCTGGCGTTCCGGGCCATGTCCGGGTCGCACCTGTAATGATTCGGTGAGGGCAACCGTGGTCATGGTGGGTGACTTCGGGGCGCGAGTGGCGCACCGACTGCATCGGCTTGCAGCCGGCGTCGCGGTGGTCGTGGCGGCCTCGCTGGCCGCTGCGCCGGCCGCGGCGCAGGATCCTGCCGCGCCGACCGAGCAACTGGTCGACAGCATCGCCGTGCAGGGCAACGCCCGCCTCCGGGCCGACGAGATCATCTCGTTTTCCGGCATCCAGGTCTTCCAGACCATCGGCTTCAAGGCCGTCCAGCGCGCCATCGGCAGCCTCTACCAGACCGGGCAGTTCGACGATGTCCGGATCGACGGCCACTCGGTCGACGACCGGTTCATCGTCACCATCGTCGTGGTCGAGCGGCCGGTCCTCCAGCGGTGGAGCATCCGCGGCGTCGAGAAGCTCGACGAATCGAGTGTTCGCAAGAAGGTGACGACGCTGGCGGGCCGGCCCCTCGATCGCGTGGCGTTATCCCGGTCGGTGGCGGCGATTGACTCGCTCTACCAGAAGAAGGGGTACTACGCCGTGGTGGTGAAGGCGGTCGAGACCAAGGCCGACTCCGCCAACACCGTCGACTTGGCCTTCGAGATCCGGGAGGGCGGCCGGGTGGCCATCAGCCAGGTCATCGTCGAGGGCAACGAGAAGTTCAAAGACAAGGACGTCGTCAAGGCGATGTCGTCCCGACCGGAGGGATTCTGGTGGTTCCGGAAGGGCGAATACACCGAGGACCGGGTTGAGGACGACGTCCGCAACCGGATTCCCCAGTGGTACGCCGACCGGGGCTATGTCGACCTTCGAGTCCTCAGCGACACCCTGATCGCCGACAGCACGCCTGGGAAGGCCATCCTCAAGATCACGGTCGACGAGGGGCAACCGTATCGGGTCGGGACCTTCGACGTGATCGGGAACCGCCGGTTTTCCGCCGAGGAGTTGAGTCTGTACTTCCCGTTCGGGACGGCCGTCGTGGCCGGCAGCGGCCAGCCGGTGGATGTCCCGTTCTCGCGGGCCGACTGGGACGCCGCGACCGAAAAAATCCGCAATCTGTACTCGAACAACGGGTACATCGTGTCGCAGGTCGAGCCGGAGGAAGTTCGCCGGACCGGGGCGGACGGGAAGCCGGTGGTCGATCTCCGGTGGCGAGTGTTCGAGGGCCAGCCGGCCACGATCAACAAGATCATCATCCTCGGGAACGAGGTCACCCACGAGCGGGTGATCCGCGAACAAATCGTATTGCTCCCCGGTATGACGTTCAATCGCGACCTCCTGATCCTGTCGTATCAAAACGTCTCGAACCTGAACTTCTTCGAGCAGCCCCTGCCGTCGCCTGATGTCGACCAGGCGGAGAACGGCGTCGATGTCGATG
>CADEGB010000336.1 GCA_902826755.1 uncultured Gemmatimonadota bacterium | reverse complement strand
AGGCCGAGGAACAACGCGAGCAGCAGGAGGATGGGGCGCATCGGTCAGCGGGCTCCGAGATCGAGGCGGGGCGCCGCCCGCTCGGCATCGTCGTCGATGGCAAAAAATTCCCGGGCGCCAAAACCGAAGGGGCCGGCGACGAGATTGGCCGGGAATTGGGCGATCCGGGTGTTGAGGTCGCGGACGACCGCGTTGTAGTAGCGGCGGGCGTTCTGGACGTGATCTTCGATCTCGCTCAGGTTTTTCTGGAGCGACAGAAAGCTCTCGGTGGCTCGAAGATCGGGGTAGGCCTCGGCCAGGGCAAAGATCTGCCGAACCTGGGCCATCAAGGCGCCCTCGGCCTCGCCACTCTGCCGGGGACCGGTGGCCGTCGTGGCCCGGTTCCGGGCGGCGACGATGCTCTCCAGCGTGGTCCGTTCGTAACCAGCATGGCCCGTCACCGATGCCACCAGGGTCGGAATCAGGTCGTGGCGGCGTTTCAACTGGACGTCGATGTCCGCCCAGGCATTGTCTGCCAGCAGCCGAAGCCGAGCGAGGCTGTTGTACGTGAAGACGACGAATCCGGCCACCGCCACCAGCACCACCACCAGGTAACCCATGTCACCCTCCCGGGTCGAGGTCGGACGGCGTCAAAGGTAATGGACCGGGGCGCCGGCCGGATTACCTTGACGGATGCCCTCGCTCTTCGACCCGCTCGCGCTCCGCGGCGTGACGCTGAAAAACCGAATTGCCGTCTCGCCGATGTGTCAGTACTCCGCGTCCGACGGTTTCGCCACCGACTGGCACCTGGTCCACCTCGGCAGCCGCGCGGTCGGCGGGGCGGGCCTCGTCATGGCGGAGGCTACCGCGGTTTCCGCCGAGGGCCGGATCAGCCCGGAGGATCTTGGCCTCTGGAAGGACGACCAGATCCCGGGACTGGCCCGAATCTGCGAATTCGTGACGGGGCAGGGGGCGGTTCCCGGGATCCAGCTCGCGCACGCCGGTCGGAAGGGCAGCACTCGGCGGCCGTGGGAATCGGAGGCCGGATTGGTGCCGGAGGCCGAGGGCGGGTGGGAACCGGTGGCACCGAGTACCGGCGCGTTCGTCCCAGGCTACCCGGAACCCAGGGAGCTCGACCAGGCCGGCATCGACGGGGTCGTTGCCTCCTTCGCGGCGTGCGCCCGACGGGCCACGACCGCGGGCTTCCGGGTTTTCGAGATCCACGCCGCCCATGGCTATCTCCTGAACCAGTTCCTCTCGCCCGCCAGTAACCGGCGGACCGATGGCTACGGCGGCGACTTCGAGGGTCGCATCCGGCTGGTGCGCGAGATCGTTGCGGCCGTCCGCGGCATTGTCCCGGACGCCGCCCCGGTCTGGGTCCGGCTCTCCGCCACCGATTGGTCCCCCGAGGGATGGACGCTCGAGGATTCGGTCGAACTCGCGCGGCGATTGGGGCGGGAAGGGGTCGACCTGATCGACTGTTCGTCGGGCGGCAACGTGCCGGGCGTCAAGATCCCGGTTGGCCCCGGGTATCAGACCGCCTTTGCCGAACGGATCCGCCG
Organism: uncultured Gemmatimonadota bacterium; assembly: GCA_902826755.1. Lineage (GTDB taxonomy): Bacteria > Gemmatimonadota > Gemmatimonadetes > Gemmatimonadales > GWC2-71-9 > SHZU01. Next base: position 3,717 of record CADEGB010000336.1, on the reverse strand, counting down.
AGAGGCGGGAGTCCTGACGGGGACGGTCGGCATGATCACCGAGCCGGCCCAGGCTGACCACATCATTCGAACCGGGCAAGCGGATGTCGTGCTGCTGGCCCGCGAACTGCTTCGCGATCCGTACTGGCCCCTTCGGGCGGCGCGCTCGCTCGGCGTGGCGACCGCGTGGCCCGCGCAGTATCTCCGGGCGGCGCCAAAGGGGTCGCCGTCCCGGAATCCCTGAGGGGCGTCGTCGGATGCTGGATGTTCCCCAGTTCCTGAGGGGCGGCGGCCGCGTCGTGGCGTGGGGCGGTCTGGTCGGGCTCGCTGCCTGCGGCCCGGCGCCGGCCCTGGGGCCCGCGCCGGTCGCCACCGATCCGTGCCTCGTGGCCGCGCCTGCACTGGCGCCCTCGCCCCCGTCCGCCGTGACGGGTGACACGGTCGTGGTCATCGCACCGGGGCCCCTCGATCCCGAGCCAACCCGTCAGGGGACCTCCGACGTCGCTCGACTGGTTGCCCGCCAGCTCTATGCGTCGCTCGTTCGGATCGATTGCCAGGGCCGAGTTCGGCCGTCGATCGCGGAGCGGTGGCGGGCCGATTCCGGCGGATCGACCTGGTACTTCGAGCTGTCCGACGGCCTCCGCTTTGCCGATGGGTCTCCGCTCGATGCGGCTTCCGTCGTCGCTAGCTGGCACCGGGAGGGGCGCCTCGGCGGCGGCGCGCCGATCGCGGCCGCGGTCTCCGCCGGGTCCCGGACCGTGGTGGTGGCGCTCGCGGCCCCCGCGGCCGAAGTTCCCCGATGGTTGGGCGATCCCGCCCACGGGATCGGCGGGGCGCCGTGGCCTGATGGCCGGCCGGCGGAGTCAGGAGCCTACCGGGCGGGGCCGCGCGGGAACGACGGCGCCGTGGTCCTGGAGCCGAGAGCGGGCGGAGCCGTGGTCTTGGTGCGAGGGCTCCCGCCCGCCGTCGATCCGCGGGATCGCTTGGTGGGTCCCCGGCCGGCGGACCTGCTGCTGACCCGGGATCCCGCAGCGGTTCGCTTTGGCGCCGCTCGCGGTTTTGCCATCGTGCCATTGGGGTGGGATGTTCGCCATGAGCTGGTGGTGTCGCCTGGCATGGCGCCGCAACCGGCGCCCAGCGCCGCCGATCTCGCCTTGCTCGCGGCCGAGGCGGTGCGTGGTGACGTCAGGCCCGCGCTCAGCGCCGGTCCGAGTTGCCCAGCCAGGAACCGCGGACCCGCCGCCTCCCGGCGGGCCGTGGCCTATCGCGCCGCCGACCCGATCGCCCGGGATCTGGCGGAACGGATCGCGGCGCTCTCGGGACGCGCCGACCCGCCAGCATGGTTGCCGCCGGGTGCCGCCGGCCGGGCGGGATGGACGGCGTTGCCGCTTTCCGGGCCAGCCCTCGATACGGCCGTGGCTCAGGGGACGACCGTGGCGGCCATCGTGTCGCGACCGGTCGCTGAACCGATTGGCTGCGAGTCGGGCGCGTTGGCACAACGGATTCCTCTGCTCGAGAGCCGAGCCACCGCGATTCGAACCGGACCGCGGGTGGCCCTCCACCTCGACGCCGACGGGATGGTCACTCTCGAGGTGGACCGACCATGAGGTTTCAGACCCGATTGGCGCTCGCGTTCGGGGTAGTGTCGGCACTTCCGGTGCTGGCGCTCGGTTTTGGGCTTCGACGGGAGATGCTCGCCCGGTTCGACCACCAGGCGGACGAGCGGATTGGCGGCCTGGTTCGGGTCCTTCGTCAGCGGCTCGACGACGATCTCGGCGTGGCCCGCGCTCGGGTGGGCGCACTAGCCCGGGCGCTCGAGGGCGACAACCGCTTCCGTCTTGCCGCCGCAGGTGGCGATCGGCGGTGGCTGCTTGACTGGGCCGGCGACGCGCTGCCGGCCACCGGCCTGGTCGTGCTGCAACTGCACGACGATACAGGTCGGATCCTCAGTTCCGGGCAATTTCGCAACGATTTCGATCGGGTGGCTCCCACGATGCCCGCCGCGGTCGGAGCCAAGGATGGTGTCGCGCTGGTCCGCGCCCGGCGACCGGACGGCTCCGTGCTGGCGTTGGCCGCGGTCGACTCGTTGACCGTGGCCGGCCGGCGTTACCGTCTGATTGGCGGGGTCGCGATCGATTCGGCCCGGCTGGCCGCGCTCGCTTCCGATTCCGAGATCGCGGTGGCGCTGCGTTTCGGCGATGGTGATGCCGCGTCGGCGGAGGCCGACATCGCGCTGCCGTTCGGCGATGACGCCGCCGGTACCGTCACCCAGGCACGGCTGGTCGTCGTGCGCGATCCGGGCCCGGCGATGGAGCTGGCGCGGAGACTCGATCGCTGGATCCTTGCCGCCGTGGCCGGCACGGGCCTGGCCGCGTTGGCGCTGGCCCTCTGGCTCGCTCGGCGGGTCTCCCAGCCGATCGCCGAGTTGGCGGCCAAGACCGAGCGGCTCGACCTGGAGCGGCTCGATCAGGGCTTTGCGACCGATCGGCCGGACGAACTCGGAGCGCTGTCGCGGCTGCTCGATCAGATGACGCGTCGGCTCCGGGTCGGCGCTCAGCAACTGCGGGAAGCCGAACGCCGAGCCACCGTGGGCGACCTGGCTCGTCAGGTCAACCACGACATCAAGAACGGGCTCACCCCGATCCGCCACGTGCTTCGCCATTTGGTCGACACCGCCGAACGCGACCCGGACCGGCTCGCGCCCGTCCTGCTCGAGCGGCGGGCCACGCTCGACGCGAGCGTCGACTACCTCGATCAATTGGCTCGCACCTATGCCCGATTGGCTCCGAGCCGAGGCCCCGCGCGGGTCGATCCCGTGGTGGTCCTGCGGGAAGTGGCGGCCGCGCGCCAGACCGACCGGGTGGCCATCGAGGTCCAGGCCGAGGGGCAAGTGCCCGCCGTGGCCGCTGACCCGATCGAGCTTCGACGGATCGTCGAGAACTTGGTGGCCAACGCGGCCGACGCGCTCGACGGACGGCCCGGCACGATTCGGCTTGGCGCGGCGGTCAGGGACACGGGCCGCGCGGTGATCCTGACTGTCGCCGACGACGGGCGCGGGATGACCGCGGCCGAACTCGAACGAGCGTTCGACGATTTCTTCTCGACCAAACCGGGTGGGACCGGCCTCGGCCTTTCGGTGGTGCGGCGGTTGTTGAGCGACATTGGAGGCTCGGTCCGGGTGGAAACCGGTCCGGGGCGAGGCGCCACATTCTTCCTGGAGATCCCCGCCGCATGAGCCGGATCCTGGTGGTGGACGACGTCGCGCCGATGGCGATGCAGTACCGGTACGATCTCGAGCGACTCGGCGGCCATGACGTCGTCACCGCCACGAACGGCCCCGCCGCGCTGGCGATCCTCGAACGCAAGCAGCAGGTTGTCGTACTCGGGCAGGTAGCGGACCGGGGCCTCGTCATCCTCGTCGGGACGCGGTGCACGCGGCAGGTCGAACAACTCGCGGCCCTGAGCGTCGGTAAACACGCGAACGGTTTTCCTGATCGACTCGAAGACCTCGCGCGCCCCGGAGACGCCGGACCACACCTGGAAATCGCGCGCACTGGCCGGACCGAACGCCGCAAGGTAGCGCAGCGCCAGCGGCTCCAGCCCGGTGGCCGTCGCCGGCGCGGCGTCCAGCCACCCGTCGGCCCCGGTAAAGCTCGCCATCGACGGGTACGCCCAGTCGGCGCCTGGCGCAGGGGTCTGTACCAGCGGCAACTGCATGCGCACCCGGTACCCCATGGG
>CADEGB010000335.1 GCA_902826755.1 uncultured Gemmatimonadota bacterium | reverse complement strand
CCCGCAGGGGGTGGAGGGCACGGACTTCAACTGGGGCGAGTGGCTCCAGGAAATGCTCCCGAAGCGGAAGAAGCGGCGGACCGTCAAGGTGCCGGAGGCCCGGCGGATCCTGACGGACGAGGAACTCCGGCGGATGGTCGACATGGACGACGTCATCAGCGAGTCGCTCGACCGGGTCGAGAACCACGGGATCATCTTCATCGACGAGATCGACAAAATCGCCGGCGAGCGGGCCACCAGCGGGCCCGACGTCTCCCGCGAGGGCGTTCAGCGCGATCTGCTGCCGATCGTCGAGGGCTCGACCGTCCAGACCCGCTACGGGTACGTCCGCACTGACCACGTTTTGTTCATTGCGGCGGGCGCGTTCCACGTCTCGAAGCCGTCCGATCTGATCCCGGAATTGCAGGGTCGGTTCCCGATTCGAGTCGAATTGACCCCGCTCACGGAAACCGACTTCGTCCGGATCATGAAGGAGCCGGAGAACGCGCTCACCCGGCAGTATCAGGCGCTGGTGGCCGCCGAGCAGGCGGAACTGGTGTTTACCGACGACGGGATCGCGGAGATTGCCCGGATCGCGGCGCTGGCCAACGACCGGATGGAGAACATCGGCGCCCGCCGGCTCCACACCGTGATGTCGACCCTGATGGACGAAGTCCTGTTCGAGTTGCCCGACTACGATCGGAAGATCGTGATGGATGGCGCCAAGGTGCGGGACCGGCTCCTCAAGGTCGTGACCGACGACGACCTCAGGAAGTACATTCTCTGATCAGCGGGTCCGGATTCGGAGGATGAGGGCCACCACGGCCGCACCGATCGCGACGTGGAGAACCCGGATCCAGGCGAGTGGGATGAAGAAGAGGGCAAACCCGAACGAGCCGACGATCATCGAAATGGCGATCGTCTTGGCCCGGCGGCTCATGGCCCGATGTTCCTCCCAATCCCGGACCACCGGCCCGAACGTTGGATGGGAGCGGAGTTTCTGGTGGAGGCGGGCCGAACCTCGGGCGTAGCAGGAAGCGGCCAGGATCAGGAAGACGGTCGTGGGCATGATCGGGAGGAAGGCTCCCACGACGCCGAGGGCCACAAAAAAGTGGCCGGCGGCCAGGAACGCCCACCGGCGGCTTCGGGATCGGTCGATCGAGGGGTGTTCCAAGAGTCCCGCCTGCGCCATATCGCCGCCAGTCTCCACAGCCGCTTCGTTCCAGAGTATAATCGGTCTCTGTCCCCGAGACATGAGCCGTCCGTCCCCAGCCAGGAAGACCCATGCGCCGTTCCCTGCTTCCCTTCGTCGCCCTCGCCCTGTCCGCGGTGGCTGGACCGGTTTTCGCCCAACGTCCGGCCCGCCTCGGACCCCAGGTCACCCAGTTCGTGGCCATGGATGCCCCGGCCATCGCCATCACCAATGTTCGGGTCATCGACGGGCTCGGGACCGCGCCGCGGGAGGGTCAAACGGTCGTGATCCAGAACGGCAAGATCACCGCGGTCGGTGCGGGAGCCGCGGTGCCGGCCGGAGCGCGGACGGTCGACGGCAGCGGCAAGACGCTGATGCCGGGCATGGTCGGCCTCCACGACCACAGCTACTACACCACGTCGGGCCGGGTCGTCCAATCGAACTTCACGGCCCCGCTCCTCTACCTGGCCAGCGGCGTCACCACCATTCGGACCACCGGCGCGAATAACCCCTACGCCGAGCTCAACCTGAAGCGGTCAATCGACGGCGGCAACTGCCCGGGGCCGCGCCTCTTCATCACTGGTCCGTACCTCACCGGCCCCGGCCAAGGGCTCGGCAGCACCATGGTGGGCCTCAACAGTGAGGAAGAAGCTCGTCGGATCGTGGCGTACTGGGCCGCCGAAGGCGTCAGCTGGCTCAAGTTCTACACCGGGGTGAGCCGCGCCGCCATGAAGGCCGCCATCGACGAAGGGCACAAACACGGCCTCAAGTTCACCGGCCACCTCTGCTCGGTTCCCTACCGGGACGCCGTGGCGCTGGGTATCGACGCCATCGAACACGGGCTCTTTGCCAATTCCGACTACGACAAGACCCGGAAGCCCGACGAGTGCTCGCCCAACATGATGCAGAGCTTCATCGGACTCGATGTGAAGAGCCCGGAGGTGACGGCCACCTTCAAGGACATGATCGCCAAGAACGTGGCGCTCACCTCCACGCTCGTGGTGTACGAACTGTTCGTCGCCAACCGGCCGCCGCTCGAGCAGCGGGTCCTCGACGCGATGTCGCCCGACGCGCGGACCGAATACCTGACCTCCCGGGCCCGGATTGCCGAAACCAACGGCGGGATTCCGCTCGAGGTCTTCAAGACCGGAATGGCCTATGAACTGGCGTTTGCCCGGGCCGGCGGCCTCCTCGGCTCTGGGGTCGACCCGACCGGCAACGGCGGCGCGCTCTTCGGCTACGGGAACCAGCGCAACGTCGAGTTGCTGGTCGAGGCCGGCTTCAGCCCGGTCGAGGCCATCCAGGTGGCCACCTCCAACGGCGCCAAGGCGCTCGGGATCTTTGCCGAGACCGGTTCCATCGCGGTCGGGAAAAACGCGGATCTCGTGCTGATCGCCGGCAACCCGGCTGCCCAGATCAGCGACATCAAGAAGGTCGAGCTCGTCTTCCGAGACGGCATCGGGTTCGACGCGAGCAAGATGGTGGCCGCGGTTCGGGGCCTGGTCGGGGCCCGATGACCTGGAAGACCCTGCGGGTCGAGCGGAACGAGGCGGGAACCATCGCGCAGGTCCGGCTCGACCGGCCCGACAAGCGGAACGCTCAGACGCTCGAACTGTGGGATGAGTTGCGGCGGGTCGGGGTCGCCCTTCAGGACGACCCCACCCTCCGGGTGGTCGTGGTGTCGGGGGCGGGGCACTCCTTTTCGGCGGGGATCGATCTCGGCGTGCTGCTTGGCCAGGCCACCGGCGCCTCGACGCCGCTGCCGGAGGTCGAGCTGGTCCAGCACGCCTTCCGGTGGCTCCGGGAGTCCCGGTTCGCCACCATCGCGATGGTCCAGGGGTATGCGTTAGGCGCCGGCTGTCAGTTGGCCCTGGCGTGCGACCTCCGGATCCTGGCCGACGACGCCGTGATGGCGCTCCCGGAAATCGAGTTCGGGATCTTTCCGGATCTCGGTGGCTGCGCCTGGCTGCCCGAACTGGTCGGATCCGCCAAGGCCAAGGAACTGATCTTCACCGCCGACCGGTTCGACGCTGCCGAGGCGCTCCGCCTCGGCCTCGCCAACCGGGTCGTGCCCCGCCATCAGCTCGAGGCGGTGACCGCCGAGCTGGCCGAGCGGATCGCCGCCAAGGCGCCGCTCGGCATCGCGGCCGCCAAGCGCGCCATTGCCGCCGCCGAAATCTCCGCCGACGAAGCGCTCCGGGTTTCCGCCACCGAGGTGCGTAAGCTCCTCGCCTCGGCGGATTTTCGGGAAGCCGGTCGGGCGGCCCTCGAAAAGCGGGCTCCCAGGTACCAGGGCCGCTGAGGGCCGCTCGTTCGGGCGGAGCCCACTTTGAAACGCGTCGACACGATATGTCGTACGACCTAACACCCGATATTCCCGGGTGGAAAAACCGTCAAGTTACCTACTCGTAACAGGTTGCCACGTTTGCCTTTATGGCCGCTTGCCGAGGAAAGACCGAAACCGTAGATTGAGCCGATGACAACCCCTCGCCCCGATCTTGGACGCCTCAAGATCGATCGTACTCAAGCCACGGCGGCCCCGCGCCGGGCTCTTGGCTGGACCGCCTTGTTGGCCGGTGCGGCCGTCGTGTTCATTGCCGTGGTGGCGTTCGCGCTTCGGCGAGGAGGTACCACCGAGGTCAAGGTGGGTCGCGCCGAGGTGTCTGGGGGAGGCGCCGGCGCGGTGGGCATCACTGCCAACGGATATGTGGTGGCTCGGACCCGGGCGTCGGTATCGTCCCGGATCGCCGGGCGGCTGGCGGCCCTCGGCGTCGAAGAAGGAAGCGTCGTACGGCGGGGTCAGGTCCTGGCCCGACTGGAAAACGCCGAGTATGAAGCGGCGGTGGCGCAGTCGGTGGCGGACAGCCTTCGGGCGGAGGCCTCCCTCGCCGAGGCGCGGACTACCCGCGATCAGCTGCAGCGGGACCTGGCCCGTTCGCGCGAGCTTCTGAGCCGAAAACTCGAGGCGGCCCGCACGGTCGAGGACCTCGAGTCACAGGTGGCGGGCGCCGACGCGCGGATCGCGGTCCAGCAGGCGCAGGTCAAGGCGGCGGAGGCGGCCATTCTCTATGCCCGCGCCAATCTCGACAACACGTTGATTCGGGCTCCGTTCGATGGCACCGTGCTCCGCAAGGACGCGGAGGTCGGCGAAGTGGTGGCGCCCGTGGCGAGCGGGGGCGGTCTGACGCGCGGCGCGGTCGTCACCATGGCCGACCTCAAGACCCTCGAGGTCGAGGTCGACGTCAACGAGGCCTACATCGCGCAGATCACCGACGAGCAGGCCACCCGGGTGGTGCTCGACGCGTATCCGAGCGCCAGCTTTGGCGGCAAAGTCCGCCAGATCGTCCCGACCGCCGACCGTCAGCGCGTCACGGTTCAGGTCAAGGTCAGCATCACCGATCGGGACCCCCGGATTCTCCCCGAGATGGGGGCCCGGGTCGAATTTCTGGACACGACCACGGTGGCGGCCGACGCGCCGGCCCGGGTGTTCGTGCCCGGCGCGGCGGTGGTCAGCGATGGGGCGGAGACCATCGTGTGGGTGGTGCGAAATGGCTTGGTGACGCGGAAGGTGATCACGGCGGGCCCGGTGTCCGGTGGCCGTCGCGAAGTGCGAAGCGGTTTGACCGGTGGTGAGAGCGTGGTGCTCGATCCGCCCCCAGGACTCGCGGAAGGAGCGAAGGTCAATGTCGTCGCCAAATAGCGCGGTTGCCGTCGTGTCGAAAGCGGGTCCCGGGCGGGTGCTGGTCGAGATCCGGGATCTGGCCAAGTCGTATCAGCGCGGGGCGGAGGCCATCCGGGTGTTCGATGGGGTCAGCCTCGACATCCGCGAGGGAGAGTTTCTGGCGCTGATGGGTCCGTCCGGGAGCGGCAAATCCACGTTGCTCAACATCCTGGCCGGCCTCGACACCCCGACCTCGGGCAGCGTGGTGGTCGACGGGCAGGACATCACCCGGATGAACGCCAAGCAGCTGGCCGCGTGGCGGTCGACCCATATCGGTTTCATCTTCCAGTTCTACAACCTGCTCCCGGTGCTGACCGCGGCGCAGAACGTCGAGCTGCCGCTGCTGCTCACCAAGCTCGGCCGCCAGCAGCGCA